>NZ_JBEZKZ010000064.1:0-42568 GCF_040651895.1 Streptomyces sp. NPDC048352 | reverse complement strand
ACCACCGTCAGCCGGGGCATGACGGTCCTCGACGGCGACTTCCTGGGCCACTCCATGAACGGAGTGACCAGCTTCGAGCAGGGCGGCGGCGTCTATGACGCCGTAGCGGGCGGCCAGGGCCCGCTCGGAGGGCAGCCTGCCGCCGGGTGTCGGGGCGGCGCGGTCGAGTTCGTCCCGCAGCTGTGCGGCGATCCGCTGGTACTTGGGCATGGCGGCCGGGCCGCCGCCCCGCGAAGGGGAGGGCATGGCTTCTCCTCTGACGGGTGGTCAAGGACTGCGCGGTCTGCCCGACCAACCTAGCATTGGTCTATACCTTTCGGCAGGACGTTGCCGCCGCCCCGACCACCTTGGCCGGATCCCACGCCCGGGCGGACTCCGCTCACTCCCCCCGCAGCGGGTTGGGCAGCGGCAGGTAGCGCGCGTCGGCGCCGTCCGCGCGCGTCCAGCGCAGCAGCAGGTTCGTCTTGGCCGGAAGGGAGGGGGCCGCGAGCAGCTCCGCAACCTCCGGCAGGCCCCCGTGCTCGGCGTCGTAGCGCAGCAGCTCCTCGCGCACCGCCGGCCACACCCGGCCCGCCGCCCCGGGGTGCCGTTCGGCCACGGCCGCCCCCACCTCGGCCAGGTGGTTGACGACCAGGCAGTACACGAGCCGCTGCCAGGCAGCCTCACGCGGCAGGTCGCCGGGGAGCTTCACTCCCTCCGCGTCGCGGAAGAGCGCCTGCACGGGCACGCCCCGGTCGTCCACCGCGACCAGGCAGTTCTGCAGGTGGGCCTCCAGCACGATCCCGTGCCGGGCGAACAGGTCCAGGACCGGGGGCACGACATGGCGCAGGTACGCCCGCCACCATGCGGCCGGGTCGGGCGCGGCCTCGAGCGGGCTGCCGGTGAAGCCCTCGGCGAGCGCGGCGGCCAGCAGCGGCGTCGCCCCCGCCGCCACGCCCGTGCGCAGGCCGTCGCGGACGAGGACGGCGAGCTCCTCGAAGGCGAAGGCGGCGGTGCGGTACCCGCGGTCGCTCAGCCACACCGCGTTCGAACCGGTGCGGCGGCGCATGCCGTCGAAGCCGGCCCCGACGGCGGAGTCGGTGCGGCGCAGCGCGAGCAGGTCGTGGCGCCACAGCCGGCGCACGTCGTTCGTGATCCGCACGTCGAGGCTGAACTTGGCGAACAGGTCGAGGTCCGGACCGGTGGCGTACACGGTCCGCACGGAGGCGGTGGGCCACACCGGCAGCCGGGTCGGGCCGAGCCGCAGCAGGCGCCCGTCGGCGAAGGCCTCCCGCACCTCCGGGCGCCCGGCGACCAGCTCCAGCTGCCACGGGTGCGCGGGCAGCGCCCGGTACCCGGCGGGCGGGCGCGGGCCGTCGAGGATCCCGGCCAGCGCGTCGACCGCCCCGGCGGCGGCCGGGCCGCCCTCCTCGGCCACCTGGTCCTCGCGCAGCCCCAGCATCACGAGCGGGAAGCGGGCGTGTGCCTCGGGCGCGTACGGCAGCCAGCTCGTGGCGGGGGCGCCGCCCCGGGCCTTGGGGGCCGGGTGGTGCGGGTGGCCCATCACCAGGGCCTGCTCCGAACGGACGTACGGGTCCTCGGGCTCCTCGGCGTCCGCCCGGGCGGCCAGCAGCGCGGCGACGGCCTGGCGGCTGTCGCCGATCTCGCCCGGCAGCTCGTCGTTGGAGACGCCGGTGTACCGGTGCAGTTCGTCGGAGGTGAGCTTGACCAGTTCCGCGTGGCTGAGCGGACGCCAGCCGTCCGCGGTGTGCAGCTCCGGGCCGGACGGGCGGCGGCCGCCGCCGACCCGCAGCAGCCGGCCGCTGCCGCGCAGCCGGTGCACCTGCCCGCCCTCGGCTTCGCCCACCTCCCGCAGGAGGCAGTTCAGCAGCGGGGCTGCGCTGTAGGCGTCGGCGGCGGTGTCGATGTCCACTGGTTCCATTCGGTGCGTCTCCGGTGCGCCGGCGGTTCGCGGGTGGGACGACCGGCGGTGATCTTCAGTATCCGCGATGATGACGTGATCATCGGGTAGGCGATCCGAGCAGATCGATCCGAAAGGAACGGACCCCTGGACCGCAGCAGGCAACCTTCCCCGCCCGCCGCCGGACACTCCTCCGGCGCCCGGCCCTCCCCCGCCGTCGCGCCGGTCCCCGCCACCGCCGCCGAAGAGGCCGTGGCGGGCGCGCTGGCCGGCCTGCGGCCCGGGCTCGGGGCCGCGTACGAGGCCTCGCTGGGCGGTGCGCGCTCCGCCGTGCTGACCCGGCTGTGGCGGGCGCTGGCCTTCGAACCGCTGCCGTGGGTGGCGGGCCGGGAGCACGGGCCGGACGCGCTCACGCTGCGGCTGGCCGGGGGCGGCCGGCTGGAGGGGCCGCGCGCCGACCCGTACGCGACGGGTTCCCGCGTCGGCGAGGTGCGGCTCGACGGGCGCCCCTACCGGCAGGCGGCCCGGCTGGTCGAGGCGCTGCGGGTGCCGCACGGCGCCGCCTTCGCCGCCGAACTCGACGACAGCACCGCTTCCCTGGCCCTGTCCCGGGCCGGGCAGCCGCGCGGGCGGGCGCCCGAGCCGCGGGCCGGGTGGGAGTGGGAGCAGCGGGTGGTGGACGGCCATCCGTACCACCCCAACTGCCGTTCCCGGCCCGGTTTCACGGTGGCCGAGCAGCTGGCGTACGCGCCGGAGCACCGGCCGCTGGTGGGGCTCGGGCTGGTCCCCGTACGGGCGCAGGACTGCCTGGTCGTCGGGGAGTGGCCCGAGCACCTGCGCGACGGGGACCGGGTGCTGGTGCCGGTGCACCCCTGGCAGGCGGAGCACGTCCTGAAGGGCGAGGAGGTGCTGCCCGGGATCGCCGCGCACCCGCTGATGGCGCTGCGCACGCTCGCCCCGGCGGCGGGGGGCCCGCACGTGAAGACGGCGCTGAGCACCCGGCTGACCTCCTCCGTCCGTGACATCTCCGCCTACTCGGTCGAGACGGCGGCCGAGGTCTCCGCCTTCGCGCACGCACTGGCCGAGCGGCTCGACGGCCGGCTGCACGTCACCCGGACGCTGGGGGCGGCGACCGCGTACAGCGCGGACCTCGCGGCGGTGCTCCGCGAGCCCCCGGAGGCGTACGCGCGGCCCGGCGAGCGGGTCGTCCCGGTGGCGGCGCTGGCGGGTACGGACCTCGCCCGGTCGGCCGCCTGGCAGGCCGCCTTCGCCCGGCTGGCGCTGTCGGTGTGCCTTCGGGTGCTGGACCTCGGGGTGGCGCTGGAGGCCCACGGACAGAACCTGCTGGTGGTGTTGGCGCCCGACGGGAGCCCGCTGCGGCTGGTCTACCGCGACCTGGCCGACATCCGCATCAGCCCGGCCCGCCTGGCCCGGCACGGCCTGCCGGTCCCTCAGCTGGCGGGCCGGCTGGTCACGGATGACGAAACGGTGCTGCGCCGCAAGCTGTTCGGCTCCCTGGCGGCGGGCGCCCTCGCCTCGACGGCGGGCTCCGCCGAGGCCTTCGGGGCGGCTCTCGCGGCCGGGCTGGACGGCGCGGCGCCCACCGCCGACGCGCGGGCGCTGCGGAGCGGGCCGCTGCCGGTGAAGGCGCTCACGCTGATGCGGCTGAGCCCGGGGGTGCCGGGCGACCAGTGGGCGGAGCTGCCCTCGCCCCTGGCCGGGGACTGACGGAGGCCGGACGCGGCGACGCGGGGGGGGGCGACGACGCCGGGCGGGGGCTGGGAGGACGCCGGGCGGGGGTGAGGCGGGCAGCCGGGCGGGCTACTGTTCAGGGGCATGACAGAGACCTCGCGCCTCAGTGCCGTCCGGGCGTCCTACGACGCCGTCGCGGTCGACTACGCCCGGCTGCTGAGCGGCGAACTGGAGAGCCGGCCCCTGGACCGGGCGGTGCTGAACGCCTTCGCGGAGTACGTGCGCGGCGGGGCCGGCGGGGCGGTCGCCGACCTGGGCTGCGGCACGGGCCGGGTGACGGCGTACCTGGACGGGCTGGGCGTACGGGCCTTCGGCGTCGACCTCTCCCCCGCGATGGTGGCGGTGGCCCGGCGCAGCTATCCGGGGCTGCGGTTCGAGGTGGGCAGGATGGCGGGGCTGGACATGGCCGACGGGGTCCTGGGCGGGGTCCTGGCCTGGTACTCCACCGTGCACACGCCGCCGGGGGAGCTGCCCGCCGTCTTCGCGGAGTTCGCCCGGGTCCTGGCGCCCGGGGGCCACGCGCTCGTCGCGTTCAAGGCCGGGGACGGACGGCGGCGGCTGGAGCACGCCTACGGGCACCACGTCGACCTCGACGTGTACGAGACCCCGCCGGAGCTGGTCGCCTCGCTGCTGGCCGGGGCGGGGCTGGTGGAAGTGGCCCGGACGGTACGGGCGCCCGACGCGGAGGAGAAGGGGCCGCAGGGGTTCCTGCTGGTGCGCAAGGAGCCGGCCGCCTGAGCGGAAGGGACGCCGGGGCCCGGGGGTGTGGCCGCACGCGGCGCGCGAGCCGGAGCGATGGCCGCGCGCCGCGCGGTGGGGGGCCGGGTGGACGCGTCGGAGGTGCAAGCCGCCGCGCCCGCCCGGTGCTCGTGGGGAGGGGCCGGTCAGCTCTGCCAGCCGGTCCAGCTGCCGCTGCTCAGGCGGTGGCGGTACCAGCGTTCGCCGTCCATGCCGACGACGGAGATCGTGGGGGTCCAGCTGTTGCCGCCCTCGACGCGGACGCCGCTGCGGACGGAGCCGCCCATCGACACCCACTCGGACCAGCCGCCGCCCGCGAAGCTGTAGCGGGTCCACACCGCGAAGTCGGTGCCGACGATGAACACCTGCCGCTGCCCGTTGGGGTAGGTCAGCCAGGCCTCCCCGTACTCACAGATGTAGTCGCCGCCGAGCCCGGAGACGTGGCAGTAGCCGGCCGCGGCCGCCGGGGCCTGGCCCTGCGCCGGCGCGGCCGCGGCCGCCCCGGTCAGCGCCACGCCCACGAGGGCGAGGGTGGAGGCCGCCAGGGCCGAGGCACGGACGATGGATAAAGCCATGAGGTGACTCCCGTTTCCCACTCGTCGTCTGCGGATGCCGGGCGTGCCGCCGGGGCCCCGCTTCCCCTGGGGGACGGGAAGGCGGGTGCCGCCGTGCGGACCGCCCGGCGGGGATGAGCTTTCCAGCGACCGCAAACGAGGCCCTAACGTGCGGCTAACGGATCTTCACGCACCGCCCGGGAGGGCGGCGTTCGCGGCATCCCCCGCCCGGTGCGCGGCTCGCGCGGTGCGGTGGGCGCGGGCCCCCGCCGATTGGCCGGGACCGGCCTCATGAACGGAAATACGCAGACATATGCTCGGACGGGGGCGAGCAGAGGAAGAGGGGGCACGGATGGAGTTCCGCGTGCTGGGGACGGTCTCCTTGGTGGCGGCGTGCGGAAAGCCCGTGCAGCTCGGCCCCGCCAAGCGGCGCAGCCTGCTGGCCGTGCTCCTGCTGCGGCCCAACGCGGCCGTCGGCGTGGACCGGCTGACCCGGGCGCTGTGGGACGAGGATCCGCCGCGGCACTCGCGCACCGTGCTGCAGGGCCATGTCTCGCGGCTGCGGGCCCTGTTCGCCGAGCACGGCGCGCCGGACCACGGCGTCGAACTCCTCACGCAGGGGACGGCGTACGCGCTGCGGCTGCCGGAGTCCCTGGTGGACGCCCACCGCTTCGGGCAGCTGCACCGGCTCGCCCGGGAACAGCGTGAACCGGCCCGGGCCGTACGGCTGCTGCGGGAGGCGCTCGCCCTGTGGGAGGGGCCGGCGCTGGGCGGGACCGTGGGCGGTCCGCTGCTGGAGGCCGCCGCGCACGGCCTGGACGAGCTGCGGCTGACGGCGGTGGAGGAGCTGGCGGGGGCCCACGCGCTGCTCGGCGAGCACGCCGCGGCCGTGGCCCTGCTGCGGGCGGAGGCGGTGCTGCACCCGCTGCGGGAACCGCTGATCGCGGCGCTGGTGCTGGCCCTGGGCCGGTCGGGCCTGCGGTCGGACGCGCTGGACTGGTACCACCGCACGCGCAGGCTGCTCGCCGACCAGCTCGGCGTCGACCCCGGAGCGGTGCTCTCGGACGCGTACACCGCTCTGCTGCGGGCCGACGCACCCGCGCCGCCCCTCCCGACGACCGCCGCCACGGCCGTGGGGGTGTCCGCGGCGGCGGGTTCGGCCGCCCGGGAGGCCGGCACGGAACCCGGGCGGCCGAACCCGGAAGCCGCGGAGCCGGTCCCGGCGCGCGAGCAGTCGCCCCCGCGGGCCGGTCGGACGGCCCCGGCGCCCGGGGAGACGGGACCCGGGGAGACGGGGGACGCGGGGATGGAGTCCGCGGAGACGGGGCCCGGGGAGATGGAGCCGGTGGAGACGGAGCCGGTGGAGACGGGACCCGGGGAGACGGAGCCGGTGGAGACGGGGCCCGGGGGGACGGAGTCCGCGGGGTCGGAGTCCGCGGGGTCGGTGCCGCCCGCGCCGTTCCGCCCCGGGCCTCCCGAGGCGCCGCAGCTCCTGCCCCGCCGGCCGCGCGGCTTCACGGGCCGCACCGGCGAACTCGCGGAGCTCGACCGGGCCGCGGCCGGGGACACCGCCCCGATCCTCATGCTCACGGGGAGCGCCGGCGTCGGGAAGACCGCGCTCGCCCTGCACTGGGCCCACCGGCACCGGGCGGACTTCCCCGGCGGCCGGCTCTTCGCCGACCTCCACGGCTACAGCCCCCTCCCCGCCCGGGACACCGCCTCCGTGCTCCGCGAGTTCCTGCTCGCGCTCGGCGTCCCGACCGAGCGGATGCCCGGCTCCGCCCCGGCCCTCGGCGCCCGCTACCGCGAACTGACCCGCGGACGCCGGATGCTGGTCGTGCTCGACAACGCCCGTGACTCCGCGCAGGTACGCCCCCTGCTGCCCGGCGGCGACGCCTGCGTCACCCTCGTCACCAGCCGCAGCCGGCTCGGCGAACTGGTGGTCTCCGACGCCGCCCGTCCCGTACCGGTGCGCGAGCTGCCCGCCGCGCAGTCGACCGAGCTGCTCGCCGCCGTCCTGGGTCCGGACGCGGTCGCGGCCGAACCGGAGGCCGCGGTACGCCTCGCCCGGCTGTGCGACGGCCTGCCCCTCGCCCTGCGGCTGGCCGCCGCCCGGCTCGCCACCCGCCCGCACCGGGGCCTCGCCGCCTTCGCCGGTGAACTCGCCGACGAGCACACGCGGCTGGACCTGCTGAACGTGGGCAGCACCGGCGTCGCCGCCGCGCTCGGCCTCACGGTGCAGCACCTGCCCGAGGCCGCCCGGCGGATGTTCCACCGCCTCGGGCCGCACACCGCGGCCGCGCTCGACGTCCCCACCGCCGCCGCGCTCGCCGGCTGCCTGCCCAGCCAGGCCGCCTCCGCCCTGGACCAGCTGGCCGCCGCCCAGCTGGTCGTCGAGGCGGGCCCGCGGTCCTACGTCCTGCACGACCTGGTGCGCCTGTACGCCCGGAGCCTGTCCCCGGGCCACGACCCGGAGGGGCTGCTGCGGCTCCTCGACCACTGGCTGCGTACCCTCCTCGCGGCCTGCGCCGCCGCCGAGCCGGGCAGCGAACCCTGCTGCGCCCTGCCCGCCGGGGCCCGGCGGGCCGCCCCGGTACGGCCGTTCGCCGGCCGCGCGGACGCCCTGTCCTGGTTCGCCGCCGAACGGGACGCGCTGCGCGGCGCGGTGGAGTCGGCCGTCACCGCCGGGCTGCACGACCGCGCCTGGCGGCTGGTCCTGCTCCAGTGGCCGCTGATCGTGTGGCAGGTCCGCGACGGCTGGGTGCCGCTGCTCGAACGGGCCCTGGCCAGCGCGAAAGCCGACGGCGACCCCGGCGCCCAGTCCCGGACCCGGGCGCTGCTGGGCTGGGTGCTGTCCGAGGAGGGCCGGCCCGGGGAGGCGCTGGCACACCTGGAGCGGGCGCCGGGGCTCGCGGCCGAGGCGGGGGACGCGGCCGGGGAGGCGATCGCCCGCATCAACCTCGCCGTCGCGCTCGCCCGGGCGGGTGAACGCGCACGGACCGGGGAGCTGTTGGCCTCCGCCCTGGACCTGGCCGAGCGGGCGGGCCGCGCCGACACCGTCACCCTGGCCCACCAGCACCTGACGCAGCACCTGCTGTCGGTGGGTGCCCCCGAGGCGGCCGCCGGCCACGCGGTCCGCGGCCTGGCGCTCGCCGCCCCGCCCGCCGCGGCGCCCCGGCGGGTGGTGCTGCGCACCCTGTACGGCGAGGCGCTCGCCGCGACGGGCCGCAGGGGCGAAGCCGCGCGCCAGCTCGACGACGCCGTACGGGAGGCGCGGGCCCACGCGTACCAGGAGGGGGAGAGCGCCGCCCGCGCCGCGCTGGCGGCCCTGGCGAAACGTTGAGCCCGTGGCCGGTCCCGCCCGGGGCGGGGGCCGGCGCGGCCGTGGGCCGTTCGGGCGGCAACCGGCGCCCGGCGGGCCCGCCTGCGCGGCGATCGGGGCGGGCGGTGGCAGGAAGGGGGGATGAGCCTTCCACGCCGCCGGGTCCTCGCGGGTACGGCCGCCGCCGTGCTCGCCGCCGCCGGGACGGGCGCGCGGGCGGCCGGCGTACGGTCCGGCGGGGCGCGGCGGGACGCGCTTACGGCCGCCGGGGCGGGCCCCGACTTCGCAGCGCTCGCCCGCGCGATGGACGGGCGGCTGGTCCGTGCGGGGGACGCGGACTACGCCGAGGCCCGGCAGCTCTTCCAGTCCCGCTACGACGGCGTCGCGCCCGGCGCCGTGGCCTACCCCGCGCACGCCGGGGACGTCGCCGTGTGCCTCGGCTTCGCCCGCCGCTCCGGCGCCGCGGTGGTGCCGCGCGGCGGCGGCCACAGCTACGGCGGATGGTCCACGGTCGCCGGGGGGCTGGTGGTGGACACCGGGGCGATGGCCGCGGTGACCGTCGAGGGGGACGGCGTACGGGTCGGGGCGGGGGCCCGGCTCGCCGATGTGCACGGGGCCCTCGCGGCGCGGGGCCTGGGCGTCCCGGCCGGGCTGTGCCCCTCCGTCGGCATCGCCGGGCTGACCCTCGGCGGCGGGCTGGGGCTGGCCTCGCGGGCGTACGGGACCACCTCCGACCGGCTCCTGGGCGCCCGCGTGGTGACCCCGGACGGGGTGGTCCGCGAGGTGGACGCCGGCCGGGACGCCGATCTGTACTGGGCGCTGCGCGGGGGCGGCGGCGGGAACTTCGGGGTGGTCACCGAGTTCCGGCTGCGCACCCATCCGGTGGGTGACGCCGCCCTCGCCGAACTGCACTGGCCGGCTGCGGACTCCGCGGCGGTGGTACGCGGCTGGCAGCGCTGGCTGGGCGCGCTGCCGGACCCCTTCTGGAGCCAGGTGGAGTTCACCGTGGAGGCCGGCCGGGACGCCGTCCCCGCCGTCCGGGTGGTGTGCCTCGACGGGCGGGCGGAGCTGGAGCGGGAGCTGGAGCGGCTGACCGCCCTGGTGGGCCCGGAGCCGCGGGACGGCGGGATCCGCGTACGGAGCTACGGGGACACCGTGCGCGCGATGGCCGGCTGCGCGGACCGCGACCCCGCCCGGTGCAGGCTGCCGGGCCGGCTGCCCGGCCGGGATCCGCAGGGCGCGCTCGGCCGGGACTCGTACGCGGCCCGCTCCGACTTCTGGGGCGGCGCCGGGCTGCCGGAGGCCGCGGTGGCCGCGGTGCTGGACGCCGTCGGGCGGTACGGGCGGCAGGCGCCCGGGGGCGGCTTCGGGGTGGTGCAGTTCGACGGGGTGTGCGGAGGGGCCGTGAACCGGGTGCCCGCCGCCGGCACCGCCTTCGTGCACCGGGACAGCTCCTTCCTGGCCCAGTACCTCGCGTACTGGCCCGAGTCCGCGACGGCCGCCGAGGTGGCGCGGCACCAGGGCTGGCTCGACGGGCTGTGGCGGGACCTGCGGCCGTGGGCGGGCGGCCGCGCCTACCAGAACTACGCCGATCCGAAGCTCACCGGCTGGCGCGAGGCCTACTACGGCTCCAACCTCCCCCGCCTGGAGGAGGTCAGGCGCACGTACGACCCGGGCCGGCTGTTCCGTTTCCCCCAGGCCGTCTAGACGGTCACGACAGGAGCGAGCGATGCGACGTTTGTTGACGGTGTTGGCGACGGCGGCGGCCGCGGCGGCCGCCGCCCTGGTGCTGCCGGGCGGGGCGCTGCCGGTGGCGGAGGCGGGGCGGCCCGGGGCGGCTGCCGGGCAGTGGTCCGCGCGGGAGGCCGCGGCCTTCTGGACGGAGGACCGCATGGCCTCCGCCCTGCCCGTTCCCGGGCCGCCCGGCCCGGAGCACGTCCCCGACCCGCGGGCGGCCGGTCCGGCGGCACCCCAGCCCGTGCCGGCGTCGGCTCCGTCCCCGGCGGCGGACCCGGCCGCGCCGTCTGCGCCGTCCGCTGCGGCCGCACCGGACGCACCGGCTCCACCGGCCGGCCCCGGCGCCGAACCGGCCCTGCCGGACGCACCGGTGCCGCCCGGGACCGACCCGGCGGCCGCACCGGCCGAGCCCGCCCCCGCTGTCCCGGTCGCCGTGCCCGCGCAGCCGGCGCAGCCCGTCGCGGCCGCCCTGCCCGCCACCACCGGCGTCGGGCAGGACTTCGACGGCATCCCGGTCGTCGGCCGCATGTTCGTCATGCAGAGCGGCGGCGCCTACTTCTGCACCGCCAGCGTGGTCTCCTCCCCCAGCCGGGACATGGTGCTCAGCGCCGCGCACTGCCTGCTCGGCACCGACACCCGCCAGGTGGCCTTCGTACCGCAGTACACGCGCGCGAACCCGCGCCCGTACGGGATGTTCCCGGTGCTGCGCGACACCGCCGGGCACGCGAAGGTGTGGATCGCACCCCGCTACCGCACCGACGGGCCCGACCGGGCGGCCACCCTCGACGTGGCCTTCGCCCAGGTCGGGCCGGGCTCCGACGGCCTCCCGGTGGAGGACGTCGTCGGCGGCAACCGGCTCGTCACCGGCGCCACCTTCCACCACGCCAAGGTCACCCTGATCGGCCATCCGGCGGCGGCCTCGCGCCCGCGGATGTGCGTCAACCGGACCACCAAGTTCACGAGCCGGGACGCGAAGAGCCCCGGGTCCTTCCTCAGGATCGACTGCACCGGCTATCCGGGCGGGACCAGCGGCGGCCCCTTCATCGCCCGCTACGACACGGACACGCAGACCGGGGACGTGGTCGGGGTGATCGGCGGCTGGAAGACCGGCGGGCCCACCGCGGACACCTCGTACAGCTCCTACTTCGGCGCGGAGATCAGGAAGCTGTACCAGGCGGCGGTTGCCGGGGCACGGGCGCGGTGACCACCCGCACCCAGCGGGTGCGGCGCGGATTGCCCACCGTACGCGGGGTCGCCGGCACCCCGTCGGCGGTCAGCGGGTCGGCCGGGGCGAGCGCGAGCTGACGGCGCAGGTCCGCCAGGGCGGCGTGCACCGGCGCGAGGATCACCTCGGCGCTCGGGTGGATGTGCGCGAGCGCGTGCGCGGTGGTCTCGATGGTCTCGGCGGCGTCCTCGGCGGCGGTCCGGCTCCACCCGCCGGGCCGCCCGCCGCACCAGGGCACGACGGCGTCGTAGAGGTGGCAGGCGGCATCGGCCGCGGCGTCGGCCCGTTCACCGACACCCGGCGCCGCGATGGTCGGCAGCAGCTCCATGCCCGCTCAACGAGCGGGACCCGCCGGGGGAACGAGACGCCCGCGACGGATCCGGCGGGCCACGGCGCGTCCCGGCGGCGGCCGCGGCGCGCCCGTCCCCCGCCCCGGGCGGCAGGCGGGCGCTTAGGCTGGTCCGATCATGAGCCTCAGAGTGCGCAAGCCGGCCCGTGCGGGGAAGACCGGCCCGAGGAACGGAACGGCCGGGGCCGGCGGGCCGGGCCGCCGCCGCGAGCCCGGAGTGTTCGGCCAGCTCGCCGTGGCGCTGCGTACGCCCGCGCGGGCGGGCGAGCCGCTGTTCGCGCGGGCGCCCAGGCCGTGGCAGCGGGTACTGCCCTACGCCGTCATGGCCGTGTTCGTGGTGACCCTGCTGCCGGTGACGATCGCGGTGCTGACCGACGACTACGGGATGGGCGGCGGCTGGGCCGGGGCCCTGGCCGTGGCGCAGACCGTGCCGCTGCTGCTGGCGGTGTCCCGGCCGGTGGCGGCCTGGGCGACGGTGCTGCTCGCGGACGTCGCCGCCGCGGTGCTGCTGACCGGAGCCGGCGGGGTGAGCGGGCTGACCTGGCCGTGGCCGCCGACGGTGGTGGTCGGGTACCTGGCGCTGATGGTCTGCCTGGGGCTGCGCGAGCCGGTGCGGACCCTGGTGCAGGTGTGGCTGGTGACCGGCGCGGCGGGGGTGGTGCTCGGCTTCTTCCCGCCCGCCGGGGTGACGAACACCGTCGCGCTGCTGTTCGTGCTGAGCGGGTCCGTGCTGGCGGTGACCGGTGCGCTGCGCGGGCTGGGTGACGCGCGGCAGCGGATCGCCGAGCAGGAGAGCATCAGCGAGGCGGAGCGGGCGCGGCGCACCCTGCTGGAGGAACGCGCGCGGATCGCCCGGGAGTTGCACGACGTGGTGGCGCACCACATGTCGGTGATCACGGTGCAGGCCGACTCCGCGCCTTACCGGCTGCCGGGCATGGCGGAGCCGGTGCGGGAGGAGTTCACGGCCATCGCGGCCAGTGCGCGTGAGTCACTGGGCGAGATGCGGCGGCTGCTGACGGTGCTGCGGGGCGACGGTACGAACGGTGCCGGCGCCGGCGGTGCGGACGGTGAGCGGGCGCCGCAGCCGGGCATCGCGCGGATCCCGCAGCTGGTGGAGGCGACCGTACGGGCCGGGCAGCCGGTGGAGCTGTCCCTGGCGGCGGGGCTGGCCGGGGTGCCGGCGCCCCCGGCCGTGGACCTGTCGGCGTACCGCATCGTGCAGGAGGCGCTGGCGAACGTCGTGCGGCACGCCCCGGGCGCCCGCACCCGCGTGGCGGTGACGTACGCGGCGGGGGACGAGGAGGTGCTGGTCCTGGTGGTCAACGGCCCGGGCCGGGACCCGGTGGTGGAACCGGAGGGCTCCGGTACGGGGCACGGTCTGGTGGGGATGCGCGAACGCGTACGGTTGACCGGCGGGACCCTGGACGCGGGGCCGCTGCCCGAGGGCGGTTTCCGGGTCGCCGCCCGGCTCCCGCTCGACTCCCGGACCGAGGATTCCAGTTGACCATTCGCGTGCTCATCGTCGACGACCAGGCCATGGTGCGGGCCGGCTTCGCCGCGCTGCTGTCGGCGCAGCCCGACATCGACGTGGTCGGCGAGGCCCCCGACGGGCGGGAGGGCGTGCGGGTCTCGCGCACGGTGCACCCCGACGTGGTGCTGATGGACGTACGGATGCCGGAGCTGGACGGGCTGTCGGCGGCCCGCGAGCTGCTGGACCCGCCGGCCGGGGTGACGCACCGGCCGAAGGTGCTGATGCTGACCACCTTCGACATCGACGACTACGTGTACGAGGCGCTGCGCGCGGGCGCGTCCGGGTTCCTGCTGAAGGACGCCCCGCCCGCCGACCTGATCGCGGCGGTCCGCGTGGTCGCTTCCGGCGAGGCGCTGCTGGCGCCGTCGGTGACCCGCCGGCTGATCGCGGACTTCGTGCGCCGGCGGCCGGCGCCGCGCAGGGACCCGGCGCTGCGGCTGAACGGCCTGACCCCGCGCGAGACGGAGGTTCTGGAGCTGATCGCGCGGGGCCTGTCGAACCAGGAGATCGCCGCCGGCCTGGTCGTGGCGGAGCAGACGGTGAAGACGCACATCGGCCGGGTGCTGGCCAAGCTGGACCTCCGCGACCGGGCGCAGGCGGTGGTCTTCGCGTACGAGGCGGGCCTGGTCCGCCCGGGCGACTCGGCGTAGGACCCACCGCCGGCCGACCCCGCGCCAGGCGGTCCCATCAGGACAGTAGGGTGGGCCGGGTGAACCTTTCTTCCGCGCTTCCACGTTCCTTCCGGCTGCTCGTCACGGGCGGGGGGACCGGTGGACACACCTATCCCGCCCTGACCGCGATCCGTACGTTGCAGGCCCGTCTCGCGGCGGCCGGCGGCACGCTCGACGTGCTGTGGATCGGGACCGCCGACGGCCTGGAGGCACGGGTCGCCCCCGCGGAGGGGATCGCGTTCCGGACCGTCGCCACCGGGAAGATCCGGCGTTCGGCGAACCCGCTGAAGATGCTGTCCGCGGCGAACATGAAGGACATGGCGAAGGTGCCGCTCGGCGTGGCCCAGGCCCGGGCGATCGTGTCCGAGTTCGCACCCGACGTCGTGCTGGCCACGGGCGGTTACGTCGCGGTGCCGGCCGGGCTGGCGGCGCGTCTGTGCAAGCGTCCGCTGGTGCTGCACGAGCAGACCGTGCGCCTCGGCCTGGCCAACCGGAAGCTGGCCGGGTCGGCGACGCGCATCGCCGTCTCCTCCGAGTCCTCGCTGCCCCTGCTGCCGGCGGAGGTGCGCGACCGCGCGGTCGTCACCGGCAACCCGGTGCGGCCCGAAGTGCTGTCCGGGCACGCGGAGAAGGCACTGCACGCGCTGAACCTCACCGGGTTCGACCGCCGGCTGCCGACCGTGTACGTCACCGGCGGTGCGCAGGGCGCCCAGCAGATCAACACGGTCGTGCGCGAGGTGCTCCCGTGGCTGCTGGGCCACGCGAACGTGATCCACCAGTGCGGCCCGGCCAACGTCGACGAGCTCCGCTCCGCGGCCGCCGCCCTGGACCCGGTCCTGGCGGGCCGGTACCACGTGACGGGCTTCGTCGGTCCGGAGCTGCCGGACGTGCTGGCGCTGGCCGATGTGGTCATCTCCCGGTCCGGGGCGGGGACGCTGGCGGAGCTGACCGCGCTGGGCAAGCCGGCGGTGTTCGTCCCGCTGGCGACCTCCGCGGGCAACGAGCAGGCCCACAACGCCCAGCACCTGGCCGACGCCGGGGCCGCGCTCGCCCTCCTCGGCGAGGTCACCGCGCACGGCCTCGCGGACGCGGTCGGCCCGCTCCTGACGGACCCCGCCCGCCGGGCGCAGATGGCCGAGCGGGCCCGGGCGTACGGCCGGCCGGACGCCGCGGAGCGTCTGGTGGACGTCCTGCTGGCCGCGGCCGCCGGCTGACCGCAGCCGCGCGGTCCCGGCCGGGACCGCGGAGGCCCGTGACCCGTCCGCCGTGAACCGGACACGGTCACGGGCCCCCGCCGCCACGGCCCACCGCCCCGGACCACGGGCCCGCACGACGGGCCCCTGGCACGGTCCGTGCCCGGGAGGAGGGGACGACGCATGACGAACGACGGTGCCGCCGCGTTCCACCGGATCAAGATCCGTGTCGCCGCCCTGGTCTTGGACGGGCAGGACGTGGCGCTGATCCGGCGGACGAACGACCGCGGCGCAACGCACTACTCCCTGCCCGGCGGCAACGTGGAACCCGCCGAGCCGCTGCCCGACGCCCTGCGACGGGAACTGCGGGAGGAACTCGGCCTGACCCCGGGGGACATGGCCGAAGAGCCGCGTTTCACGTGGCTCCTGGACGCCATGGTGACCCGCCCCGGATCCCCGCCCCCGCGCAAGCTCCACCTCGTCTACCAGGTCCGCCTCGGGCACGGAGCGCGGCGCAGGCTGAAGGCGTTCGAGGACGACGACGCGGTGGGCCGCGGGGAGGTCGTCTGGCTGCCGTACGAACAGACGGGTGACCTCGCCCTCTTCCCGCCCGTGCCCGTCGCCGCTCTCGGTGCCGACGGATACCTCGAGGGCGGGCCGGCCATGCTGGCCGCCGTGAACGACACGAATTACCGGTGGATCTGAGCGAGCCGGCATGCCGGGCCCGCAGTTCGCCCCGGTGTCCCTCCTCCACCACCCCCTACCCGGGTATGACATCCGGTTTGGCTCCCCGGTCCGACGTGCGGGCCGGTACCTCCTTCCTACCTTCCTCCTCGTCAGGGACCCGCCGCGGGTGCCGGCACGAGGAGAGGGGGAAGGGGCATGCGCCGCTTCGGGAGGACGATCGTCACGGCCGCGCTGGCGGTGGCCGTCGTCGCGGGGACCGCCGGATGGGCCGTCGGCGACAGCCGGCCGGCCGTCACCGGGCCGCCGCCCGGGAGCGCCGCCTGGCGGGCCGGTTCGGTGGGCGGCCGGCCGCTGCCCGATCCGCGGGCCGCCTCCCCGCGCGAGGTGGCCCGGTTCTTCGCCGGGCTGGACGGCTCGGCGCGCCGCGAGCTGCTGCGGGCGCACCCGCTCGTGGTCGGCAACCTGGAAGGGGCGCCGCTCCCCCTGCGGTACGAGGCCAACCGGACGGCCGTCCTCGCCACGGGTGAGGCCCGCTACGCCTCGCTCGCCGGACCCGGCCGGCAGATCCTGGCCTTCGACCCGCGCGGGCGGGGCCAGGTCGCCGAGGTGTTCGGGGACCTGGAGGAGGCGGCGCACGTCTCCGTGATCGTGCCGGGGTCGGACAACGACGCCGCCGCGCACGACGCCCGCCGTACCCCGCACACCGGCCCGGCGGGGATGGCCCGCGCGCTGCGTGACGCCGCGGGCGGCTCGACCGCCGTCGTGGCGTGGACGGGCTACACCACCCCGGTGGGCGTGGGCCCGGACGCGGCCGGCGGGCGGCTCGCCGAGGCGGGGGCGGCCCGTCTCGCCCGCTTCACCGCCGGCCTGGACGCGGTCGGCGCGCCCGACCCGGTGCTGTTCTGCCACAGCTACGGCTCGGTGGTCTGCGGGGTGGCCGCCCGGCACACCGACGCCACCGACGTCGTCGCCCTCGGCTCCCCCGGGATGCGTGCGGACCGCGCCGCCGCGCTGGGCACCCGCGCCCGCGTCTGGGCGGCCCGCGGACCCTCCGACTGGATCGCGGACGTCCCCCACGTCCGCTTCGCGGGCCTCGGGCACGGGGCCGACCCCGCCTCCCCGGCCTTCGGGGCACGGCCGGTGCCGGCCTCCGACGTACGCGGCCACACCGGCTACTTCGCGCCCGGCACCCGCTCCCTGGCGGCGTTCGCCGCGATCGCGAAGGGCGAGGTCCGATGAGCGCGCTCACGCCGCTGCGGGAGGCGGCGGACCGGATCGACCGGCGGACCCCCGCCCACCGGGACCGGGCCGTCGACGGGCTGCGCGCCCTGGCCCTGCTGGCGGTCCCGACGGGGCACTGGCTGCTCGGCGGGTTCACCCTCGACGCGGAGGGCGGCCTGCACAACGCGAGCCCCCTGTCGGCCTTCGCGGCCCTCGCCCCGGCGAGCTGGGTCCTCCAGATGCTCGGCATCTTCTTCCTGGTCGGCGGCTACGCCTCGGTGCTCTCCTACCACCGCCGCACCGGCTCGACGGGCGCCTGGCTGAAGGGGCGGATGGTCCGGCTGGGGCGCCCGGTGCTCGGGGTGACGGCCGTGTGGGCGCTGGCCGCACCCGCGCTGTACGCGGCCGGTGTGCCGGAGGCCACCGTGCGGACGGGGGCCACGCTGGTGGTGCAGCCGCTGTGGTTCGTCGGGGTGTACGCGGGGGTGACGGCCCTGACGCCGTACTGCGTGCGGGCGGCGCGCCGGTTCGGCGGGTGGGCGGCGGCGCCGCTGCTCGGGGCGGTGGCGGCGGTGGACTTCCTGCGGTACGGGCCGCTCGCGGACTCCGTGCCGTCCTGGCTGTCGGTGCTCAACATCCTGCCGGGCTGGCTGTTCGCGTACCAGCTGGGCGTGGCCTGGGGCGAGCGGCGGATCGGCCGGCGCGGGGCGTGGCTGCTGCTGGCGGGCGGGGCGCTGCTGTTCGCGGCGCTGCTGGTGGTGTTCGGCTACCCGGCGTCGATGGTCGGGGTGCCCGGGGCGGGGCGGACCAATGCGCATCCGCCGTCGCTGCTGGTGCTCGCGCTGGCCGCGGCGCAGTCGGGTGCGGCGATCCTGCTGCGGGAGCGGCTGGCGGGGCTGCTGGCCCGGCCGGCGCTGTGGGCGCCGGTGGTGGTGGTCAACCTGTCCGCGATGACGATCCTGTGCTGGCACCAGACGGCGATGCTGGCGGCGGCCGTGCCGGGGGCCCTTGCGGGCGAGGTGGCCGGGCTGACGACGGCGCCCGACACCCTCGGCTGGATCGCGGCGCGGGCCGCGTGGCTGCCGGTGTTCGCGGTGCTCCTGGTGGGCATCGCGCGGTACGCGCGCCGCTTCGAGGCCGCCCCGGCCCGGGGGCGCGGGGCCCCGGCCGTACGCCGGACCGTGGCGGGCCTGCTGGCGGCGGGTTTCGCGGCCTTCGCGCTGGGCCTGGCCTAGCCCGTTCCGTCCACGGGGCCGTGACCGCCGCGAAACGGACGAGAGCGCCGCTCCCTTCGGGGAGCGGCGCTCTCGTCGTGGTGTGGCGCTCTCGTCGCGGTGTGGCCGGGCCGCCGGTCAGGCGATGGAGGCCGCCACGATGGCGGCGACGGCGAGGTTGCAGGAGGCGGTGACCCAAACGGCCGGGTGCGGCTCCGGGTCGACGACGATGGCGCCGAGCTTGCCCGGGGTCACCAGGTCCAGCACCAGGAAGGCCACGGCCATCAGGACGAGGCCGAGGACGCCGAAGGCGGCCGTGGACAGCAGGCCCTTGCCGAAGTCCTGGTAGGTCGTCCAGATCGAGGTGAAGACGATGCCGCCGATGCCGAGGAGCGCCGAGCTGAGCAGGAGGGCCGCGTTGCGGTTGCGCTCCTCCCAGATCTGCTTCGGGAGCTTCCCGGGCGTCAGGACGTCCACCAGGACGATGCCGAGGATCAGCAGCACCAGCCCGAGGGCACCGTAGGCGCTCGTACGGCCAAGTCCGTTGACGATGTCGCTCATTGAGAAGCCTGTCTCCGCGTGGGTGGGAAAGGATGGGCCAGGACGTGCCGTGGGGAGGCCGAATCTATCGCACGGCCCTGCCCCGGACCATGGGGAGGTCAGGAAATGGCAAAGGTCAGGGCCGCGCGGGCGGGGGAGGCGGCGGCGCTGACCGCGCTGGTCATGCGGTCGAAGGCCTACTGGGGGTACGACGCGCGGTTCCTCGCCGCCTGCGCACCGCAGCTGCGCGTCCGGGAGGCGGAGCTGACGGCGCGGCGGATCGTGGTGGCCGAGAACACGCGCGGGGAGGTGCTGGGCGTCGCCTCCCTCGACGACGTCGGGGAGGCGGAGGGGATCGCGCAAGGACCGGTGGTACGGCTCGGGCTGCTCTTCGTGGAGCCCGCCGCCATCGGGCTCGGCGTCGGGCGGCTGCTGTACCGGGACGCGGTGTGCCGCGCCGCCGCCCTGGGCCGGCGCAGGCTGCTGATCGACGCCGATCCGCACGCGGCGGGCTTCTACCGCGCGATGGGCGCCGCGGAACCCGCGAGCGCCGCACCGGTGGGGCAGGAGGGACTCGTACGGTTCGAAGTGGCGCCCGCCCCGCTCGCCGGATGGGCCCGGGCCTGGACGGGCGGGGTCCCGGCGGTCCACGTGGGCAACGTCGCGGAGTTCAACGCCCAGTTCGCCGACGCCTCCCTCGGCCCGGAGCAGCGCGCCGCACACGACTACGCCTGCCTCGCGGCGTTCTACAGCCCCCGCCCGGCGGCCCTGGTGCTGCCCCGCCCGGTGCCGCGGGGCTGGGTCGCCCTGGTGGGCCGGCAGTTGGGCTGGGACCCCGGGGTCGAGGTGTACGACGGGCTCGTCGAACGGGGCCCGGGCCTGTCGGACGCCGTACGGGCCCGGCCGGCGCTGGCCCGGCGGGTGACGGGGCGCGGGCTGCCCCTCGTACCGTGGGGGCGGACCGAGCCGTACGCGCGGCTCGCGGGCCTGCCGTGGCGGCCGGACGAGCTGCGGTACGAGTCGAAGTCGGCCGCGCACGCCCTGTTCGCCCGGATCCTGGCGGGCGGCGGGCACCCGGGGATCAGGCTCCCCGCGCAGTGGCGGGCCGCGACCCGGCGGGCGGCCGCCCGGCGGCTCGCGGCGCGGGCACGGGCGGGCGAGAGCACCGTTCTCAAATCGGAGCACGGTGTCGGGGGTTCGGGTACCGCGGTGGTGACCTCCGCCGGGGTGCGCGAGGCCGGCGGGGCCCGTGCCGTGCTGCGCCGACTGCCGCGCGGCCCCCTGCTGCTGGAGGAGTACGTACCCGGCCCGACGGCCGCGCACCTTCCTCGGGACCTGACCTACGACGGCTTCGTGGACGGTGCGGGCCGGCCGCAAGAGGTCGGCGCGGCGGTGATGGACGTCGCCGACGGCGGCTACCGCGGCGCGACGGTCGGGCCCGGGGTGGTACCCGCCCGCCTGGAGGGGCCGCTGCTCGCGTTCGGGGCGGCGGTGGGACGGGAGCTGGCGGCCGACGGCTACCGGGGCTGGTTCGACGTGGACTTCGTCACCGACGCGGCGGGGCGGCTCGCGCCGACCGAGACCAACCTGCGGCTGACCGGCCCGTCGGCGGCCTTCATGGTGGCGGCCCGGCTGGACGAACTGCGGGGCGCGGGGCACCTCGTACGGATCGCCGACCGGGTGGAGCTGGGCGCGCGGCTGCCGGAGGCTCAGCTGGAGGAGGTGTGCGCGGAGCTCGCCCGGGGCTGTGCGCGGCTGGGGGCGGTGTTCGTCCCGGCCATCGTGACCGGCGCCTTCGACCCGGCGCCCTGGCTCGGCGTGCTGGTGGCCGCGCGCAGCGCCGCGGCGCTGGACGCGGCGGAGGCCCTGGTGCGGGAACGGGCCCTCGCGGCCGGAGCCGACTTCGGAGCGTCCCTGACAACACGGCCCGCCCCGTGACCGCCCCGGCACCGAGGCCGGCTCCCGGTCCGCCCCATACGTCTTACTGATCGTTTGAAAATCCGGCCGGATCCACGCACCGGAACTTGTGCTGTACGAAGCCGGCCGAGCCCGAACGCCAGGGCATCAAGCCCTTGCGCCCGAGGGCTCCCGGGCGCCGACCTCCACCCCTACCATCACGCACATGTCGATCACTTCTCACATACCCGTTCTCCACGCCGGCAGGGAAACCGTCGCGCTCGTGGAGAACGACGTGCTGATCGTGCGCCGTCCGCACGAGCAGACGCACATCCCGCTGAAGGCCATCAGCCGTGTACTCGTCGAGGGGCAGTCCGTCACGGTCGAGCTGACCGCCGCGTCGACCACGGACAGGACGCACGTCCACCGGGTCTGGGACGTCGTGGACGCCGCCGCAGCCGTCGCCTTCGCCGACGCCGTGAACGCGGCTCGGCCAGGACGGAGCGAGAAGACCGAGGCGATCGACGGCGCGGACCTCGTCTGGGGCGAGCGCCTGTACCAGCCGAGCTACCGGAACTGGCTTCGCCGCATGAAACGCGGCGCGCTCGTGGCGACCCTCGTGGCCATCGGCTCATGCGTGCTCGTGGGTTTCATGGGAAGCCCGGCCGCCATGATCTTCATCATCCCGCTCAGCTTCTTCGGGATACTGATCCTCACGTTCGGCACGTTCCTCGCCTACGCGCCGGTCGAGGAGCGGTACCTGCGGAAACACGGAGTCCGGACGGCCGCCATCCGGCTCCAGGACCAGCCCGGCCGGTACGCGTACACGGATCCGGGCGGCTTGGTCCGCACCGTGCGACACTCCATCCCGACCTGGAGCATCGAGGCGGCATACGACCCACGCGATCCCGGCCGCGTACTTCCGCTGCGGTCGCGGGGCCGGCGAATCCGGGACGCCGTCCTGGTTCTTGTCATCCTCGGTATCGGCCTCCTCTTCGTGGGCGCGGCCGTCGCGGCGGTGGTCGGTGCCTCCCTCGGCAAGTTCGACAGCCTGACCTGAGACGCGGCCAGAAGCAACACCGCACGAGCCGCCCTGCGCGGCCGGCACTCCCGCGTCCTCTCAGGGTCAGGCCGCCTCGATCACTGCGGGCGCCGTGGAAGGGCGGGTTGCCGACGCCCATCGGGCCGTCGGGCCCATGGCGCAGGAAGCGGCCAGGAAGAGAGCGCCGAGCAGGAACCAGCCGAGGGTGCCCACCCCCATCAGCACCGTGGTGAGCGCCAGTGGGCCGAGGGTGCGGGCGATGGTGACGCCGGTGCCGAAGAAGCCCTGGTACTCGCCGACTCGGTCGGCCGGGGCCAGAGCGAAGCCGAGTTGCCAGGAGCCTGCGGACTGGAGCATCTCCCCGGCGACCAGCAGTACCGAGCCGGCGAGCAGGGCGGTGACGGCCGCCCAGGCCGGCGTTCCCGCGGAGAGGGCGAAGACCGCGCACGTGAGGAGCATGAGACAGCCGGAGCGGCGCAGGGCCTTGACCGCTGTGGATGTGCCCGTGACGGAGCGAGCGGTGCGGACCTGGAAGAGCATGACCGCGACGGTGTTGAGGACGAAGAGCGCGGAGACCAGCCATGCGGGGGCGGTGGTGCGTTCGGTGATCCACAGTGGCAGGCCGAGGCTGAGCAGGGGCATCCGCAGCAGCAGCACCGTGTTGAGGAGGGTGAGGAGGGCGTACGGGCGGTCGCGCAGCACCGCGAGCTTGGCACCCTTCGGCGCGGGGAGGGGGGCCACCGCCGGCAGACGCAGCAGGACGAGGGCGCAGACCAGGAAACTCACCGCGTCGACTGCGAAGACGGCCAGGTAGGCGTGGCGCGTACCGGCGGAGAGGGCGAGACCGCCGAGGGCCGCGCCGAGGGCAAGGCCCGCGTTGAGGGTGGACTGGAGGTGGGCCAGTGTGGCGGTGCGTTCTTCCCTCGCGATCAGACCGGCGAGGAGTGCCTGTCTGGCGGCGGCCAGGCCCGACTGTGCGGTGGCGTAGAGGCAGGCGGCCAGGAGGAACGGCAGGAAGTCCCGTACGACGAGGAACGCGGCGACGGCCGCACTGGTCGCGAGGGCGAGCAGCGCCGCCGTACCGCGCGGGCCCCTGCGGTCCGCGAGGCGCCCGAGCGGTACTCCGGCGACCGAGCCGACGGCCCAGGCCACGGCGAGGCCGAGACCGATCCTGGCGGGGCCGAGGCCGACGACCTGGGTGAAGTACAGCGCGGAGGTCACGTAGAACGCTCCGTCGCCGACGGAGTTGCTCAACTGGGCGAGCGCGAGGGTGCGCGGGGGCCCCGCGGGCGGTAGTGGCTTCATCATGTCCCTGACCGTAAGTGAGGGGTGGCTGCGTGCTGCGGTGAGCGAGCCGCTTCGACAGAAGAAGGGCAGGTGCATCGGTCCCGGCGTAGGCGCAGCCGTTGCCGTCGAGCTGGGAGACGGGGGCCCGCACCAGTTCCGGCAGCGCGGGCTCCAGGCCGACCCTCCGGGAGGCGGCGTCGAGCGCATCGAGTGGGGCGATCGGATCGCAGGGGGGCGGCGCTCAGGAGACGAGGGTGACCTCGCCGTCGCGGAAAACGCGGTAGAGCACTCCTTCGCGGTCGTAGCGCTCCACGACGCGCTCGATCGACTCGCTCTCGGGGATCGGCGAGCGGTAGTGGGGGACGAAGGCGTAGTCCAGGAGGCCGAGCCCCTCCCAGACGGCCTGCCGGCCGTAGGCGGTGACGGCGTCGGCGGGGTCGTCGACGAGCTCGAGGCCGCGCAGGCTGGGTGACAGGACGCAGGCGCCGGCACTCCAGCCGGCGTAGACGAGGGCGTCGCGATCCAGCAGGTCGGTCAGGATCTCGTCCGCGCCGCTGAGGGCCATCGCCAGCCGCAGGACGAACGGGTTGCCGCCGTGGACCCAGACGACGCCGAAACCGGACAGCCGGTCGGCGAGCGTGGCCGCATCACCGAAGTGGTCCCGCAGGTCCACCTCGGTCACCCCGTATCCGCGGTCGCGCAGCATCGCGACCTCCCGGCCGGTGGCCCGCTGCCTTTGCGGGGCAGGGAGGGCGTCCAGCGCGTTGCCGACAACCGCTGCTGTTCTGGCACCTTTGACGAGGTCGTCCAGCAGTTCGGGGGAGTCTCCCAGCTTCCAGGAGGAAAGGAACAAACGCATGGTCCTGCTCTCGTGACAAGGGGGCAAGGGACTGAGGGACGGTGTGCTCCGTCGTGGCAGTGAAGGAGCGGAGGTCTCGCGTCCGATGGGGCGGTGCGGACCCGGTCGGGGGACGGGGAGCGAGGCTCGGGCGCGTGGGCAAGTGCCCCTCGCAATCCGCTTGTTCAGACTCCTACGGGACCGACGCGCCAACAAGCTGGCATAGTGCAACGGTCGTTAAGGTGGGTTTAACATCCGGAGGTCCACGTGCTGGAGCGGCTTGAGCTGGAGGCGTTCCTGATACTGGCCGAGGAGTTGCATTTCGGCCGCACGGCCGCACGTCTGCACGTGAGCACGGCCCGGATCAGTCAGACCATCAAGAGGCTGGAACGTCACATCGGCACACCGCTGTTCGAACGCAACAGTCGCCATGTCCGCCTCACCGAGGCCGGCCGGCTGCTGCACGAGGACGTGCGCCCGGCCTACGACCAGATCGAGGCCGGGGTGGAGAGGGCGATCAACGCCGCGCGCGGCATCGACCGCCTTCTGCGGGTCGGGTTCCTCGGCGCCGCCGCAGGACAGCTCATGGCACAGGCCGCTCGGCTCTTCGACCAAAACCATCCCGGCTGGCGAGCCCGGCTCCGGGAGATGCAGATCGTCGACGGCCTCCGGCGGTTGCGGGCAGGCGATGTCGACCTTCTGGTCGTGAGCCTGCCGCACCACGAACCCGACATGGTCACCGGGCCGGTCCTGTTCTCCGAACCCCGGGTGCTGGGGGTGTCGTCCGGCCACCCGCTCGCCCGCCGTGACAGCGTTTCCCTGGAAGACCTGTCCGCGGTCAAAATGCTGCAGGTGGCCGACGCCTTTCCCGACTACTGGCGCGCGGACCGCACACCCCGCCTGACGCCCGCGGGCCGCCCCATCGCACCGGGCCCCCGGTTCGAAACACTTCAGGAGGCACTGGCGCTGATCGACGCCGACGAAGGCGCCTTCGTCATGGGCGCCCAGGTGTCACGGTTCTACGCGCGCCCCGGCGTCACCTATCTGCCGCTGAGCGATGCGGCGCCCCTGGAATGGGCGCCCACCTGGCTCGTCACCCACACCGCACCTGAGATCCATGCCTTCAACCGGGCTGCCCAGAACGTCGCTGTGCGGCTGTGCCCTCCTGTCCGGAGCTGATGCGGGCCCGTGCACCGGCCCGGCCCCCTCAGACGTCGCGGCGCCGGACGAGCACCACGGCGAGCGTCAGTGTGATCAGTGGCCAGAGTGCGCATACGAGCCAGGAGCCGGAAACGGTGGGCATGAAGGCAAGGGAGTCCGGTGTGGGCCCCCAGTTCTGGACCAGCCGCTTCCAGGCGGCCATCAGAGTGCTGTGGTTGACCGAGGCGGACCATCGGGTGCTCGTCGAGAAGAGCGTGGGCAGGATCAGCAGGACGAAGGTGCTGGTGATCATGGTGGCGGCTCCGTGGCGGAGCAGGAAGCCGAGGGCGAGGCCGACGAGCGCGCAGAGGGGGGCCAGGAGGGCGGAGGCCACCAGTGCCCGCAGCACTCCGGGGTGGGTGAGCGACACTCCGGCCTGTTCCGTGTTCAGGATGGCCTGGGCGGTCAGGAAGGAGCCGAGGGAGATGAGCGTTCCCACGGCGGCCCACAGCCCGGCGGTGGTCACTGCCTTGGCCAGGACGACAGAGCCGCGCGCGGGGACGGCGACCGTGGTGGTGCGGATCATGCCGGTGCTGTACTCGCTCACCGCGCCCAGGGCGCCGATCGCGCCGGCCACGAGCATGAGCGTCATGTAGCCGGTCGTGGGGAAGGCGGTGAAGGGCTGGAAGGCGGCAGGCTCGTGGCCGCTCCGGGCTGGGGTGGCGAGTTTGTTGTTCGCGATCGCCGCCACGGCGGCCGACCCGATGACGAACAGGCTGATCAGGGCGATGGTCCACCAGGTGGAACGCAGCGACCGCATTTTGATCCACTCGGAGCGGACCAGATCGGCGAAGCGGGGAGGGCGCCCGGGGCGGGCGGACGAAGGGGCCATCGCACGGTGGCTGAGGGTGGTCATGAGGTGGTCCCTGCCGTGTATTCGACGCTGTCGGCGGTGAGCTCCATGAAAGCGGCCTCCAACGAGGCCGTCCGGGTGGACAGTTCGGTCAGAAGGATGTGGTGGTCGAGGGCGATGGCGCCGACGCGGTCGGCGGACAGCCCGGTCACCGTGAGTCTCTCGTCGCCTGCGGAGCCCTCCGGCGCGACTGCCGCGCCCGCAGTGGTCAGGAGCCCGGTCAGCTCGGCGGCCTGCCGCGTGCCCACCACCACCGTGCCCCGGGTGCCGCGGGCGGCGAAGTCCCCTGCCGGCTCGGCGGCGATGAGCCTGCCCCGGCCGATGACGACCAGGTCGTCAGCGGTGTTCTCCATCTCCGACATCAGGTGGCTGGAGAGGAAGACGGTGCGGCCCTCGGCGGCCAGGCGGCGGAAGAGGCGGCGCATCCAGAGCACGCCCTCCGGGTCCATGCCGTTGACGGGCTCGTCGAACATGAGCACCGGCGGGTCGCCCAGCAAGGCGGTGGCCACGCCGAGACGCTGCTTCATACCCAGTGAGAAGCCGCCGACGCGGCGGCCCGCGGCGTCCGCGAGCCCCACCTGCTCCAGGACCTCGTCCGCTCGGCGCAGCGGGATTCCGTTGCCGGCGGCGAGGGCACGCAGGTGGGACCTGGCGCTGCGTCCGCCGTGCACCTGATGGGCGTCCAGGAGGGCGCCCACGTGGTGCAGTCCCCGTGCATGGCTGCGGAAGGGGACGCCGGTGACGGTGGCCGTCCCGCCGGAGGGCGAGTCCAGGCCGAGGATCATGCGCAGGGTGGTGGTCTTGCCCGCTCCGTTGGGGCCCAGGAATCCGGTGACCCGGCCCGGCCGCACGGTGAAGGTCAGGTGGTCGACGGCTGTCTTGCTGCCGTAGCGCTTGGTGAGTTCGTTGACTTCGATCACGAGGACAACACTCCGTCAGGAGCTGCGTCCGGGCATCGGGCCGGGGATGGCAGTCCGGTTGCCCACCCCCTCCCCCGGATGTAGGCCCGGGGGAGGGTGACCGTCCGTCGCGGGACGGCTCATCTCTCGGGGTCACCCACACCCGATGTCACCGAGGGCCGGCGGCGTCGGCGTCGCCGGGTGCCACGAGCCCTGTCTCGTAGGCGAGGACGACGGCCTGGGCGCGGTCGCGCAGGCTCAGCTTGGAGAAGATCCGGGCGACGTGGGTCTTGACCGTTGCTTCGCTGAGCGTCAGTCGACCGGCGAGTTCGGTGTTGGACAGGCCCCGGCCCATCCAGGTCAGCACCTCCCGCTCGCGTGGTGTCAGTGCCGCCAGGTTTCGGTGGACCGCCGGGGTCGCGAGCCCCGGGCCGGTGGCCGGGGCCGGCGTCGGGGGACCGGCGGCGAAGCGTTCCACGAGGCGGCGGGTGATCGCGGGGGCGAGCAGGGCGTCGCCGGTGTCGACCAGGCGTACGGCGGCGGCCAGGTGCGCGGGGGTGACGTCCTTGAGGAGGAACCCGCTTGCTCCGGCGGCCAGGGCGGCGTACACGTACTTGTCGAGATCGAAGGTGGTCAGCATGATCACCCGGCAGTCCGGGGCATGGGCGAGGATGCGACGGGTGGCTTCCAGGCCGTCCATGTGGGGCATGCGGATGTCCATCAGCACGACATCGGGCCGCAGTTCCCGCACGACGGTGACGGCCTGGACGCCGTCACAGGCTTCGCCCACCACGTCGATGCCGCGGGCGGTGAGGATCATGCGGAAGCCGGTGCGCAGCAGTTCCTGGTCGTCGGCTATCACCACGCGCGGTGCGGGCGCGTCGGGGATGGTCACGGGCGGTCCAGGGGGATGCGGGCGCGGACGCGGTAGCCGCCGCCGAGGCGGCGGCGTGCGTCGAGGTCGCCGCCGTAGACGGACACCCGCTCGCGCAGGCCCAGCAGGCCGCGTCCGGTGCCGTCCGCCTGTTCCCGGCCCGGTTCCCTCGGGGCGGGTGCGTCGCCCGACAGGACGCTCGGCCCGCTGTTGAGTACTTCGACGCGCAGGTGGTTGTCCGCGTACCGCACCGTCACCTCTGCTTTCGTCCCGTCTCCGTGTTTGAGCGCATTGGTCAGGCCCTCCTGGATGATCCGGTAGGCGGTGACGTCGATCCCGGTCGGCAGCGGGCGCGGTTCGCCCGAGATCCGCATCTCGACGGGCAGGCCGGCGAAGGCGATCTTGTCGATGAGCGGGCTCAGCCGGCTCAGGCTCGGCTGTGGTGACAGGTCCACGTCGTAGGGCTCGTCCTCGCCGTTCTGCGCGGGGGCGAGCAGGCCGAGCAGGTGCCGCAGCTCGGTCATCGTGGTGCGGCCGGCGGATTCCACGGCGCTCATCGCGGCTGCGGCCTGCTCGGGCAGTGTGGTGAGTACTTCGCGGGCGGCGCCGGCCTGAACCACCATGACACTGACGTTGTGGCTGACGATGTCGTGCAACTCCGAGGCGATCCGCGCCCGTTCGGCATCGACCGCGGCTCGTGTCGCGCTTTCGCGTTCACGCTCCAGCAGCCAGCCGCGCTCTTCGATGGCCTTGCGGTGGCGGCGCCGCGCCCGCGCCGCCGCCACGGCCAGCCATCCGGCGGCGCCGACTGCCACGGCCAGCGCGATGAGCAGCAAGGTCGTCCATGATTCCCCCATGCGGTCATCCTCCCAGGGGTGCGGTGGTGCGGTGCACCGGCCTCCGGGACGCGGCCTCGTACCTCCCCCGCGTACATCTCCAGGATGACCTGCGCATACGGATACATCCGGGGGGCGACGCACCGTGATCGCCGCCGAGCCTAAGTTTCGGGGCATGACAAACGATCACGATGGTGTCCGGCAGACAGTGGTACGGCTGGACGGGGTGCACAAGGAGTTCGGCGACGCGAAGGCGCTGGACGGGCTTTCGCTGGAGATCAAGGCAGGCGACGCGGTCGCGGTGATGGGGCCTTCCGGCTGCGGCAAGTCCACCCTGCTCAACATGGTGGCCGGCCTGGACCGGCCGACCTCGGGCACGGTCGAGGTGCAGGGACACGACCTGGGCAAGCTGAACGAGACGGGCCTGGCACTGTTCCGGCGCCGCCACGTCGGCATGATCTTCCAGTTCTTCAACCTCATCGACGACCTGCCCGTCCTGGACAACGTGGCACTGGCCGCGCAGCTGACGGGCACCCCGGTCCGCCAGGCGCGCCGCCGGGCCCTGGAGCTCCTGGACGAACTCGGTGTCGCCAAGCGCCGCAACAACTACCCGGCGACGCTCAGCGGCGGCGAACGTCAACGCGTCGCCGTGGCCCGGGCCTTGATGAACCGGCCCGCCCTCCTCCTCGCCGACGAGCCGACCGGCGCGCTCGACAGCAAGTCGGGCGAGCAGGTGATGGACCTGCTGATCGACCTCAACCAGATCGGCCAGACCTTGCTGATCGTCACCCACGACCCGCAGCTGGCCACCCGCTGTGCCAGCCGGCTGGTCGAAGTGGCCGACGGCCGGATCGCCCGTGAGAGCACGCTGGAGGCGACCGCGTGAGCGCCGTGTGGAGAGCCTCGCGCGCGGCCGTGAAGCGCCGCCGGCTCCAGACCTTCGTCATCGGACTCGTCGTGCTCTGCTCGACCACCACCGTCCTGCTCGCCCTCGCGCTCCTGAGCGCCGCCTCCGACCCGTTCGACAAGGCGTACGCCGAACAGCGCGGCGCGCACACGGCGGCGTCCTTCGACACCACCAAGGTCACCCCGGAGCAACTGGCCCGAACCGCCGCGCAGCCGGGAGTGGAGGCCGCGGCAGGACCGTTCGGCCAGTCCGTCGTCGACATACCCAAGGACTGGCTCTGGATGGCGGGCGGCACCCTGACCGTCGTCGGGCGGGCCGATCCGGCGGGTCCCGTGGACCGGATCGACCTCCTTGAGGGCCGCTGGGCCACCGGCACCGGCGAGATCGTCGTCAACTGGTCCGTCCAGGGCTCTCCCGGCACACAACTCCTCGGTACGAAACTGCAGATCCCCGGCGGAGGGACGCTGACCGTCGTCGGGTTCGCCACCAGCATGAGCAAATCGGCGAGCGCCTGGGTCTCACCCGCGCAGATGGCCGCCCTGCACCCCACTTCGGCCCAGATGCTCTACCGCTTCACGGCATCCGGCACCGAAGCCCAGCTGAGCACCTCGCTGGACCGGGCCACCGCGGGACTGCCCAAGGAGGCGCTCACCGGCGCGCAGACCCACCTCACCCTCAAGCAGGCCTTCTCCGCGCTGGCCGACTCCTACCTCCCCTTCATGACCCTCTTCGGCGTCCTCGGTCTGCTGGTCTCCGTCCTGATCGTCGGCAACGTGGTCAGCGGGGCGGTCGTCTCCGGATTCCGGCACATCGGGGTCCTCAAGGCGCTGGGGTTCACCCCCAACCAGGTCGTCGCCGTCTACCTGACGATGCTCTCCGTTCCGGCCCTGGCGGGCAGCGCGCTGGGCACACTGGCCGGCAACGCACTGGCCGGACCGATCATGAAGGTCGCCTTCACCGGTGTCGACGTGGGCCGGGCAACGGTCGGCGAGATCAGCCCGTGGGTGTCCGTGGCCTGCCTGGTGGGCATGCCGGCCCTCGTACTGATCACCGCTCTGATCCCCGCCCTGCGGGCCCACCGGCTGCCCGCCGCACAGGCCATCAGCGCCGGCGGCGCACCCCGCACCGGGCGCGGACTGCGTGTCCAGCGCGTCCTCGGCGCCACCCGGCTGCCGCGCCCGGTCAGCCTGGGCCTCGGCCAGCCGTTCGCCCGCCCCGCCCGCACCCTGCTGACCCTGGCCGCCATCGTCCTCGGGGTCACCACCGTGACCCTGTCCACCGGCCTGACCAGCACCCTGGTGGCGTTCGGGAACGTCGGCAAGGAGGACGGCGCCGCCCGCATCCAGGTGACGACCGGCGGATCCGGCGACGACAGGACGGTGCCCCGCCTCAGCGACGCACAGATCGAGGAGCGGCTGCGTGCCCTGCCGGGCGCGGAGGGGGTGCGGGCCCGCGCACTGTCCCAGGCGAGCATGACCGGCCAGAACCAGCCCGTCTTCGCCGATTTCTACCGCGGCGACGACTCCCTCTACGCGCACACCATCGTCAAGGGCCGGGCCCCGGCGGCGGCCGGCGAGATCGTGGCCGGACCGGCCTTCCTGACCCAGCGCGGCCTGAAGATCGGCGACCGGACCACTCTGGAACTGAACGGAAAGAAGATCACCGCAACCGTGGTGGGCCAGGTCATCGAAGGCAACGCCCGTGCGCTGGAGACCACCTGGGACACCCTGACCCGGCTCGCACCCGACGCCCACGCCACCGAGTACACGGTCCGTCTCGCCCCCGGCGCCGACGCCCGGGCCTACGCCGAGGCGGCCGGGAAGCTCGACCCGGCCGTGCACGCCTCCGTCCTGGACCCCGGAAACGCCGGCACCGCCACCGTCATCACCTTCTCCACCGTCTTCACCGTGCTGCTCACCCTGGTGGCCTCGCTCGGCGTGTTCAACACCGTCCTGCTCAACACCCGTGAACGGCGCCGGGACCTGGGCATGCTCAAGTCCATCGGCATGACGCCCCGTCAGGTGATCCTGATGACGGTCACTTCCGTGGCCGGGCTCGGCGCCGTCGGCGCACTGCTCGGCATCCCCCTCGGGATCGCGGCCCACCGCCTCGTCGTGGACCACGTCGGCGTGGTCGACTTCCCGGAGTACATGAAGGACGTATGGCACGCACCCCAACTGGCCGCGATGCTCCTGGCAGGCGTGATGATCGCCGTCCTAGGCGCCCTGATCCCCGCCCGCGCGGCGGCCCGCACCACCATCGCCACCGTGCTGCACACCGAATAGCCACCACGGTACGGGAATTGGACCCACGCACCACCCGTGACTCAGTCCTGGATCGCCCTCAGCTCCGGCCCGGGGACGGCACCGTGGACGATGCGCATACGCATACCGAGCAGCGAAGCCATAGGGTGAGTCGGGCGAGGCAGGCGCGGCTCGTGCGCCACCCCCGCCCTCTGCAACCGGGCGCCCCCTCTGTACGGGGCTCCCGACGAACAACAGGAGGTTGACCGGTGATCGCTCTGACCGCAGTCGGAGGAGTGGCCCTCGTCGAACTGGGCATGGCGTTGACTCCCGGACCGAACATGATCCACCTCGCCTCCCGGGCGATCACCCAAGGCCGCAGGGCGGGCCTGGTCAGCCTCAGTGGGACCGCCGTGGGCTTCGTGTGCTACCTCCTGGCCGCAGCTGCGGGGCTGTCCGCGATGTTCGCCGCCGTGCCGGTGACCTTCACGGTGGTCAAGCTCGCCGGGGCCGCCTACCTGGCGTACCTCGCCTGGGACATGCTCAGGCCCGGCGGCCGCTCGCCGTTCGCCCCGGCCCGGGACCTGTCCCCGGTCTCCGACGCCCGCCTGTTCTCGATGGGGCTGTTGACCAATCTACTCAACCCCAAGATCGCCCTGATGTATGCCGCACTGCTGCCCCAGTTCCTGGACCCGCAGGCCGGCCCGGCCTGGGGACAGCTGCTTCAACTCGGGACGGTGCAGATCGTCGTGGGACTCTCCGTGAACGCCCTGATCATGCTGGGCGCAGCACCCATGTCGACGTTCCTGGCCACCCGGCCCCGCATCCTGACCGCCCAACGGTTCACGGCAGGCGGCCTGCTCGGCGCTTTCGCCCTGCACACGGCACTGTCCCGCAACGCTGCATCCGCCTGAGTCGGACCCACGCCGCTACCGGGGCCAGCAGGAGCTGTCCGGCCGATCATGCGACTGTCGCCTGATCTGCTCGTCGTGTCGGGCATGGGGCGGGGAGGACGCGGTCGCGGGATCGGCGCGGTCCCGGGAGGCCGTCACCACGTCCGGCGCACGGTCGCCTTGCCGCCGGTCACCAGGCTGGCCGGCGGAACGTCGTCGGCCACGACCGCGCCGGCGGCGACCACGGCGTCACGGCCGATGCTGACGCCGGGCAGGATCGTGGCACCGGCACCGATCCACACGTTCTCCGCCACGTCGATGGGTGCGCCGGTGAGGTACAGCCGCCGCTCCTCGGGATCAACGGGGTGGCCGCTGGTGATGAACGTGACCTTCGGTCCGATCATCACGCGCTCGCCGATCCGGATGCCGGCGTAGTCCAGGAACGTGCAGTTCTGGTTGATGAAGACGCGTTCGGCCAGGTCGAGGTTGAGGCCGTGGTCGGTGTAGAAGGGCGGATAGATCGTCACTCTCGGCGGCAGCGGCTTGCCGAGGATCTCCTCGAACAGTTCCGCCTTGCCGGCTTCGTCGTCGAACGGCAGGACGTTCAGGCGGGAGGTGAGCTCGGTGACCCGCAGGACCCTCTCGGCCATGGCCTGGAACTCGGCGCTGTGGATGCGCATGAGGCGGTCGCTGGACATGCCGCGGTCCTTTCCGTGAACCGGAACCGGTGACCGGACAGGACTCACCGGACCGTCGAAGTCGAGGGGTGCCGAAGGGGACGAAGACGGGCTCGCCGAACGGTACCGGTCAGTCGTCGAAGTCGAAGGGGCCGGCCGGCTTGCGGGTCGCGTAGACGGCCACGACGACGGCCGCGGCCATCAGCGGCACGTTGAAGCCATAGACGAGCGCGGCCTGGCGCGGCCAGTCCTGTTTCGCCGCCAGCCGGTAGAAGTTGTCCTGCGGCCACCACGCGATCAGCAGGTACGCGATCGCCAGGTGCGCGGCGGTGGTGATGCCGCGTCCGCGCCGCTGGGCCAGCATCGGCCGGCGTCCGGTGAAGAGGAACATCACGCCGGCCCCGAAGGCGAGGCACTCGCAGAGGTAGAGGAGCCAGAAGAGGAGGGCCCACGGGTTCGGGACACCCGTGAGGTCGGTCGACCCGGGCCAGATGGCGCCCGTCAGGACCCGGCTGAGCAGGCCCAGGAGGAGCGCCCCGCAGCCCAGGGCGCAGGAGAGCGGCACGGCCTCCTCGCTCCCGGCGCCGCCCGCCCTGCGCACCCCTCCGTACTTGGTCCCGGCCCGGCCCCCGCCCACCGGGGCCAACAGCAGCGGTGGCTGCGGCACCTGTGTCCGGTCCTCGCGGCCGGCGCGGGTGCGGGGCAGGGCGCGCATCCGGATCACCGCGCGGGGGGCCTCGCTCCCGGGCGCCGCCCCCGACAGGTGCTCCCGCAGCCGGGCGGCGTTCGGCAGCCCGTCGGCCGGGGCACCGGGCGGCGGGGAGACGTACGCGACGAGCCGGCGGCCGCCTCCGGGCACGGGGACGCGGGCGACGAGCGCGGTGCCCACTGCGGCGTGCGTACGGATCGCGGACTCCAGCGGGTACGGGTCGATCCGGCCGCCGTCCTCCGTCTCGATGCGGTCGCGGACCCGGCCGCCGAACTCCAGGAGCCCGTCGGGGCGCAGGACCCCGAGGTCCCCGGTGGGTACCGCGTCGCCGCCGCCGGGCGGCTCCACGACGACCTCCCCGTCGCGCACCGCGGCCCGGCAGCCGGGGAAGGCGGTGCCGAGCAGGGAGATCCGCTCCGGTCCGTCCAGCGGGCGGGGCAGCTGCGGCAGTTCGAACCAGGTGCCGGTGCCGGCGGCCTCGGTGAGGGCGTAGACGTTGAGCACGCGTGCCCCGGGGCGCAGCCGGTCCTGGAGGGCGCTCTGTTCGTCGAGGTAGAGCCGGTCCCCGCTGACGGCGAGCAGCCGCAGAGAGCGGAGCTCGGCGTCCGGTTCGCGCCGGGGCGCGGGCAGGAGGGTGCCGGAGGCCGGCGGCGCGTCCCTGAGTAGCAGCTCCGCCGCGATCGCCGGGTCGGTGTGGACCACGCTGACCCGGGCGTCGCGGACGGTCCGGCGCAGGTCGTCGGGGGTGGGGGCGGGGCCGTCGGGCAGGACGAGGGCTCCGCCGGAGCACAGGGCCCGGGTCCAGCCGGCGGCGAAGGCGGTGACGTCGGGCCCGGCGGTGATCAGGTGCCGGTCCTCGGGGGTCAGCCGGGCCACCTCGGCCCACGCGTCGTGGGCGGCGAGGAGCAGGGGGTGGCTCACGGCGACGGGGCGCGGGGTGTCGGCGCCGGTGAACAGGACGGCCGCGTCCCGGTACCGGGGGGTGTGTTCCGGCGGCAGCCCCGACCGGCGGGACAACCGTTCGGCCTCTTCGTCCGGGTGCAGGATCCTCGGCCCGGGGCCGGGGTCGAGGCGGGCCTCGTCGGCGGGGTGGGTGATCAGGAGGTGCGGTGAGAGGGCGGAGAGCTGCCGGCGTCCGCTGCGCGGGTCGGCGATGTCGACGACGGCGTAGACCCCGCCGGCCTTGAGGACGGCGAGCAGGGCCACGACGAGTTCGGGCCGCCGGGCGAGGCCGAGGGCCACCAGGCCGTGCGGGGGCAGGCCGTCGTCGACGAGGTGCCGGGCGAGCCGGTCGGACCGCTCGTCGAGTGCGGCGTACGGGACGGTCTCGTCCCCGGCGATGAGCGCGGGGGCCTGCGGGGTGTCGCGGACCCACCGGCCGAAGCGGTGCAGGACGGTGTCGGCGTCCGGGCGGCCGGGGCGGTCTGGCTGCGCTGGCTGCGTCATCCCCCGATGATGCCACCGGGCGTCGGCCGCGCACGGGCATCGCGAAGTTCCTTTACGTCACCGTGCGTTGGAGGGACGGCGGGGAAGGTCCGGGCGGATCCGTTGACCTGAAGTCCGGTTGAGGTCCTAGCGTGGGGGGATGGACATGGAAGTCACCGCCTGGCATTCGCTGCACAGCGCGATCAACGCCCAGCAGGACCGCCGCCCGCTCTCCCGGGCGAGCCTGCGCCGGATCGCCGCCTTCGCCCGCCCCCACCGGCGCGGGCTGACCCTGTTCCTGCTGCTCAGCGTGGTGGGCGCGCTGCTGGCGGTGGCCACCCCGCTGCTGGCCAGCCGGATCGTGGACACCATCGTCGGGCACGGGGACGAGGGCGAGGTCATCCGGCTGGCGCTGCTCATCGCGGTGATCGCGGTGGCCGAGGCGGGGCTCGGCCTGCTCACCCGCAAGCTGTCCGCCACGCTCGGCGAGGGGCTCATCCTCGACCTGCGCCGGTCGGTCTTCGACCACGTCCAGCGGATGCCGGTCGCCTTCTTCACCCGGACGCGGACGGGCGCGCTGGTCAGCCGCCTCAACAACGACGTGATCGGCGCCCAGCGGGCCTTCAGCAACACCCTGTCGGGGGTGGTCTCCAACATCGTGACGCTGCTGCTGACGCTCGGCGTGATGCTCACCATCTCCTGGCAGATCACCCTGCTGGCCCTGGTGCTGCTACCGGTGTTCGTACTGCCGGCCCGCCGGATGGGCGCCCGGATGGCCGGGATGCAGCGGGAGGCCGCGGCGCTGAACGCGGCGATGGGCACGCAGATGACGGAACGGTTCTCCGCGCCCGGCGCCACCCTCGTCAAGCTGTTCGGGCGGCCCGCCGACGAGTCCGCCGAGTTCGCGGCCCGCGCGGCCCGGGTCCGGGACATCGGGATCCGCACGGCGATGGCCCAGTCCGCCTTCATCACCGCCCTGACGCTGGTCTCGGCGCTGGCCCTCGCCCTGGTCTACGGCCTCGGCGGGTACTTCGCCCTGCGCGGCACCCTGGAGGCCGGCTCGGTGGTCGCCCTGGCGCTGCTGCTGACCCGGCTGTACGCCCCGCTGACCGCGCTGGCCGGGGCCCGGGTCGAGGTGATGAGCGCCATGGTCAGCTTCGAGCGGGTCTTCGAGATCCTCGACCTGAAGCCGCTGATCGCCCAGAAGCCGGACGCCGTCGAGGTGCCCGACGGCCCGGTGTCGGTGGAGTTCGACCGGGTCTCCTTCGGCTACCCCTCCCCCGACACGGTCTCGCTCGCCTCGCTGGAGGAGGTCGCCACCCTCGACGCCCGCGGCGGCACCCCGGTGCTCCACGAGGTGTCCTTCCGCGCCGAGCCCGGCCAGATGATCGCCCTCGTCGGCTCCTCCGGCGCCGGCAAGTCCACCATCGCCCAGCTGCTGCCCCGCCTGTACGACGCCGACGCGGGCGCGGTCCGGCTGGCCGGCATCGACGTACGGGACCTCACGGCCGACTCCATCCGCGACACCCTCGGCATGGTCACCCAGGACGGCCACCTCTTCCACGAGTCGGTACGGTCCAACCTGCTGCTGGCCCGGCCGGAGGCGGGCGAGGAGGAGTTGTGGGAGGCCCTGCGCCGCTCCCGCCTGGACGGGCTCGTCGCCTCCCTCCCCGACGGCCTGGACACCGTCGTCGGCGAGCGCGGCTACCGGCTGTCGGGCGGGGAGCGGCAGCGGCTGACGATCGCCCGGCTGCTGCTGGCCCGGCAGCGGGTGGTGATCCTCGACGAGGCCACCGCCCACCTGGACTCCACGTCGGAGGCGGCGGTCCAGGAGGCGCTGGCCGAGGCCCTGGCCGGGCGGACGGCCGTGGTGATCGCGCACCGGCTCTCGACGGTGCAGGCGGCCGACCTGATCCTGGTGGTGGAGCAGGGCCGGATCGTGGAACGCGGCACCCACCCCGAGCTGCTGGCGGCGGCCGGCCGGTACGCCGAGCTGTACCGCACCCAGTTCGCCACCCGCGGAGCCGCCGCGGCCGGATAGGGCCGTCTCTTTCGGATCTTGGCGGTCACCGGTGCAGGTGACCGTGGCCGGGTCGGGGTCAGAGTTCCAGTGGTGCTCCCGGCAACGAGGAAAGCGAGGTACCGCGTGAGTGCGCAGCGCCTGATCGTGGTGATGGGTGTCGCCGGCACGGGCAAGACGACCGTGGGCCGGCTGCTCGCGGAGGCGCTCGGGCTTCCGTACGCGGAGGGCGACGCCTTCCACCCTGCGGCCAACGTGGCCAAGATGTCGGCGGGCACCCCGCTGGACGACGCCGACCGCCGGCCCTGGCTGGACGCGATCGGGGCGTGGATGCGCGACCGGGCCGGGCGCGGCGGGGGCGTGGTCGCCGCCTCCAGCCTCAAGCGCGCCTACCGCGACCGGCTGCGCGCGTTCGCCCCGGACGCCGTGTTCGTCCACCTCACCGGGGACCGGGCGCTCATCGAGGGGCGCATGGCGGCCCGCAGGGGCCACTTCATGCCCCCTTCGCTGCTGGACTCCCAGTACGCCGCGCTCGAACCGCTCCAGGGGGACGAGCGCGGGATCGCCGTCGACGTCGCCGGCACGGCCGAGGAGATCACCGGACGGGCGCTGGCCGCCCTCCGGCTCCCCCACGACGGCCGAAGGAACCCCCTGTGACGATCGCCCTCGGCCGGCCGGCCTCGGCTTCGTGCTGCTGCTGTCCCTGGTCCCCCGACCCGCGCGCCCGCCGCGTCACCCGCGCCTGCGGTACGGCCCGTCGAGCTGGGCCGCCGCGAGGGCGAGACCGTCGGCGGCGCGGGCGCAGCGGTCGGCGAGAGCGGTGACCTCGGCGCGGAACGCGTCGGCCTCCCCACCGTGCCACTCCAGGGCGGCCGCCCGCGCCCGCAGCTTCCGGGCGTGGGAGCGCAGGGCCGCGGAGTGGGTGCGCAGTCCGTCCGCGGGGGCGGGCCGGCCCGGCCGGGGGCAGTCGCTCACGGGCTCCTCCAGGGGGTCGCGCCCCGGTCCGGGCCGGGGCTTCGGGCGCAGAAGGCGCGCAGGGCCGCGCCGAGGCCGAGCAGCGGTCGCGCGGGGACGGCCCGGCCGGTGGCGACCTGCCAGCCCGCGTGGTCGTTGAACGGGTTCTCGTCGGTCAGGGCGTGCCAGGCCAGGATGTCCGCGAAGGCCGGGGTCAGCAGGGAGAAGGCCTGCCGGGCGCCCCGTTCGCGCAGCAGGGCCCGGAAGGCGCGGGCCGCGTCGGCCTGCCGGTCCTGTGCGGCGGCGCGCAGGACGGCGGCGCAGCCGGGGTCCGCGAGCAGTTCGGGGCGGCTCACGCCCACGGCCCGGATCCGGGCCTTCAGACCGCAGACGGCGGTGCTGACGGCGAGGCTCTCCCGGCGGCCCAGGATCCCGGCGACCCAGCCGGCCCGGGCCAGCCCGCGTCCGCGGGGCGCCCAGCCGAAGCCGGCCGGGTCGTTGAGGGTGCTGAGCAGCGTCCGCCAGGCGCGGCGCCGGCTGCCGCCGGCCCGCCCCGCGAGCGCCCCTGCCGTCAGGCGGCCGCCGAGCGCGAGCCCCGAGGCGTACCGGGCGGCTTCGCCGACGGCGTCGGCGGTGTCGGCCAGGTCCCGGCACAGGGCGTCGAACGTACCGGCGGCCGGGTCGGTGGCCAGGTCGGTCGCGGCGTCGGACATGGGTTCCTCGCGGGGGCTGCGTACGGTGAGTTCGGGATCACGGTACGTCCGCCCCGCGGGCGGCGCGCGCGGGAACGGGACCGAACGCGGCCTCGCGGAACACGGTGCGCAGCGGGGCGGCGGAGCCGGTCGGGGAGGCGTCCGCGGGGCGGTGGGCGGGGCCGGGGACGAGGAGCGCCCAGCGGCCCTGGCGGGGTGAGATCCACACGCTCGGCCCCGGGCCGGACGGGGGGTGGTGGGTCCACACCCCGCCGGGGGCGGGGTGCCAGAGCAGGCCGCGGGAGGGGGTGAGTTCGCCGGTGCGGATCCGCAGGGACTCCGCGGTCCAGGCGCGGGCGACGGGCCGGTCGGCGGTGGAGAGCAGGTGGCGCAGGAACCGGGCGAGGTCGGCGGGACTGGTGTGCAGGGTGCCCTCGGCGAAACGGGTGCCGTGCATGGCCAGGGGCCGCCAGACGCGGGTGCGGGCGTGGTCGGCCAGCGGGGTGCCGGCGAGGTGTTCGGCGAGGCGGGTGAGGGCGGCGAGTGCGGGCGGGCCGTCGCCGTGGGTCAGCAGGTGGTGGGCGGTGGTGCCGCCGGGCAGCCCCGCCGAGGCCGCCGGCCCGTAGGCGGTGAGCGGGGTGTGCAGGGTCAGTTCGCCCTGGGCGACGAGCCCGCCGATGACGGGCCAGAGCGCGAGCACCGCCGTCAGGGCTGTGGCGTCGAGCGGGGTGTCCCAGCCGTCGGGGTGGCCGGTGTGGGCTGCGTGGACGGCGTCCGCCGATCCCACCGCCCAGAGTGCGGCCGGGTCGGCCGCGCGCATGAGTGCCTCGATCTGCGGCGTCATGGTCGGCCACGCTACGTCGCCCCGCCGGGGCGGGCGGGCACGTCCGCCGGGACGTGCGGGTGGAGTCGCCGCCCGCCACCCGAATGCCGGGGGCGGGCGGCAGGACGCTGCTGCTCCGCGTCCGGGCGGCCGGTCCCCCGCCCTGGTGCGACCAGGGGCTTGGCTGCGCCGTGGTGCGCGACGTGCGCGCGTCATGCCGGGGAAGCTGCCATGCGCATTTCACGAGGGACTGGCGAAGGAGCGCTGCCCAGGGGAGCGGCCGCCCGCTGGCTTTCCGGGGGCGGCCGGGTCAGCCTGGGGAGATGAGCGCGATGTCCGGCGAACCCGTGCCCGATCCCGGCCGCCCGTCGCCGGCCCCCGTACCCCGCCCCGTGTCCGGCGCGGAGCCGGGGGTCGTGCTGCGCTCGGCCCGGGGGCGGTGGATCCTGGTCGCCACCGTGCTCGGGTCGGCGATGGCCCTGCTGGACTCGACCGTGGTCAACGTGGCCCTCCCGCGCATCGGGCGGGACCTCGGCGCCGACCTGGCCGTGCTCCAGTGGACGGTGAACGCCTACCTGCTGACCCTCGCCGGGCTGATCCTGGTGGGCGGAGCGCTCGGCGACCGGTTCGGACGGCGTCGGATCTTCGTGCTCGGCGTGGTGTGGTTCGCGGTGGGGTCGCTGCTGTGCGGGCTCGCCCCGAACGCCGGGATCCTGATCGCCGCCCGCGCCCTCCAGGGCATCGGCGGCGCGCTGCTGACACCCGGCTCGCTCGCGCTGATCCAGGGCTCGATCCGGGCCGGCGACCGGGCGCGCGCGGTGGGCCTGTGGTCGGGGTTCGGCGGGGTCGGGGCGGCGGTCGGGCCGTTCCTCGGAGGCTGGCTGGTGGACGGGCCGGGCTGGCGGTGGGTGTTCCTGCTGAACGTGCCGGTGGCCGCGCTGTGCGTGCCGGTCGCCCTGAGACACGTACCGGAATCCCGGGACCCGCAGGCGAGCGGGCGCTTCGACGTGCTCGGTGCGGTGCTCGGCGCGGCGGCGCTGGCCCTCATGACGTACGCGCTGATCGAGGCGCGGTCCGCTGCGGTGCCGGTGATCGCCGCGGCCGCGGGCGGGGTGCTGCTGGCCGCCGTCTTCGTGTACGTCGAGCGGCACCGGCCGGATCCGATGGTCCCGCCGGACGTCTTCGCGTCCCGGCAGTTCACCGCCGTCAACCTCGTCACCCTGTTCGTGTACGCGGCCTTCGGCGGCTTCTTCTTCCTCGTCGTGCTCCAGCTCCAGGTGGTCTCCGGCTACTCCGCCCTGGGCGCGGGAGCCGCCCTGCTGCCCACCACCGCCCTGATGCTGCTGCTGTCGTCCCGGGCGGGGGCGCTCGGGGAGCGGATCGGGCCGCGCGTCCCGCTCACCGTGGGCCCGCTGCTGTGCGCGGCCGGGACCCTGCTGATGCTGCGCGTGGGCCCGCACGCCTCCTACCCGGGGGACGTGCTGCCGGCCATGGTGGTGATGGGGGCGGGCATGACCTTGCTGGTGGCGCCGCTGACCGCCACCGTCCTGGCGTCGGTGCCCGCGGGCCGGGCGGGCCTGGCCAGCGGCATCAACAACGCCGCCGCGCGGGCCGCCGGGCTGCTCGCGGTGGCGGCTCTGCCGCTGCTGGCGGGCATGGGCCCGGACGCGTACCTGTCCGCCGGGGCCTTCGACACGGCCTTCGGGCGGGCCGTGCTCTGGTGCGCCGGGGCGCTGGTCGCGGGCGCCGCGACGGCCTGGGCGACCGTACGCTCCCCCGCGCCCGGGGTCTGCCACCCGCAGTGCCGCACGCACTGCTCGATCGGCGCCCCGCCGCTGGAGCACCCCTCGCAGCCGGAGGCCGGGGCGGGCCCCCCGGCCGCGCGCTGACGGGGCGGGGCGGGCCCGCGTGTGCTGGAGCGCGGCGGCGGACCTGACGGCGGGCACCGCCGTGGCCGCCGTCGGGGTGGTGTGCCTGGCCCGCGTGCGCCGCGTCCGCGACCTGCCCGTCGCCGCGCTGCCGCTGCTGCTCGGCGCCCACCAGCTGGTCGAAGCCGCCGTGTGGGGGGCGGGCGGGGGCTGCGGCCCGGCCACCACCGCCTGGGCGGTGATGGCGCTGCCGGTGCTCGCGCTGTGGGTGCCGGCGGGGGTGCTGCTGGCCGCCGCGCCCGGGGACCGGGGCCGGCTGCGGTGGCCGGCGGCCGTGGGACTCGCGGCGGCTGCCGTCCTCGCGTACGGCCTGGCCACGCGGCCGGTGACCGCCGAGATCCGGGGCCGGGTGATCGGCTACGGGGTCGACGTCCCCTGGGCCCCGCTGGTCCTGGCGGGCTACCTGTACGCCACCCTCGGCGCCCTGCTGCTCGCCGGGGACGGCCGGCTGCGGCTGCTCGGGGCGGTGCTGGCCGCCGGGGCGGTGGGCTGCGCGGCCCTGTGGCGGCTGGAGTTCGCCTCCACCTGGTGCGCCTTCGCGGCGGTGGCGTCGGTGCTGGTGCTGGGCTGGGTGCGGCGCCCGGCTGCCGGAGCCGGGGCCGCGGCTACTGGTTCTGGCCGCCCAGGACGAAGAGCAGGTAGACGAAGAAGGCGAAGAGGTGGCCGACGAACAGGTACGCGATGAGCCGGATGACCAGCCCGCGCGGGAACTTGGACTCGAAGCGCTGGAGCACGGTCAGCGGCTCGGGGGTCCCGTCGGCCTGCTCAGCCCCGGGCTCTGCGGTGGGCTCTGCGGTGGTGGGCATCTGTTCTCCTCGTGGCGTGGGCACGTGACGGCTTCTTCTAGGGGGTGTCCGCACAGTAGCGCCGGCCGCCCGAAGGGCGGGCCCTGCGGCGTCTGGTGCCGTGCATCGCAAGGCGGAGGGCCGCCCGCGTAC
>NZ_JBEZKZ010000063.1:0-43177 GCF_040651895.1 Streptomyces sp. NPDC048352 | reverse complement strand
CGAAGTAGTAGACGCCGAGGCCGGTGACCTCGATGGAGCCGACGGCCCCGTCGATCCAGCGGAAGCCGGCCGCTTCGAGGGCGTGCCGGACGGCCCCGGCGGGAGTGGCGGGGCAGGTCATCGCGCTGGTCAACTCCGAGCGGGCGGCGGCCGGCTGCGGGCCGCTCAAGGAGGACGCGCAGCTGCGCGACGCCGCCCAGGGGCACTCCGACGACATGGCGCGGCGGGACTTCTTCTCGCACACCAACCCCGACGGCGCCGACCCGGGGGCGCGGACGACGGCCGCCGGCTACCGCTGGTCGACGTACGGGGAGAACATCGCCAAGGGGCAGCAGACCGCGCAGGACGTGATGGACTCCTGGATGAAGAGCCCGGGCCACCGCGCCAACATCCTCAACTGCTCCTTCAAGGACATCGGGGTGGGCATCCACTCGGGTGCGGGCGGCCCCTGGTGGACGCAGAACTTCGGCGCCCGCTGAGCCGGTCCGCGCGGCATCCTCCTTTTGACTCAGAATGCGGGCAAGATAGAGGCTGGAGCCGAACAGGCAGATCAAAGCGGGCGAGGTGGGGTGCATGGCGAGGAAGGAGCTGCGCCCTCATCAGCGCGAGGCGGTCGACGCCGTCGTGCGCGCCCTGCAACTGCCCGCCACCGGCCGGGTGCCCGAGCGGGGCCTGCGGACCCAGGTGATCATGGCCACGGGGTCCGGCAAGTCCCTGGTCGCCGTGCGCTCGGCCGAGGAGCTGCGGGCCGGCCGGGTACTCGTCCTGGTGCCCTCCCTCGATCTGCTCGTGCAGACCGTCACGGCCTGGCGGGAGGGGGGCCGCACCGGCCGGGCGCTCGCGGTGTGTTCGCTGCGCGGCGAGGACGCGGGGGTGCCCACCACGACCGCTCCGCTGCAGCTGGCCCGGTGGGGGTCGCGGCCGGTGGAGCGGTTGACGGTGTTCGCGACGTACGCCTCGCTGGGTCTGGGCACCATCGAGCGGGCGCATCTGGCCGGACTGCCGCCGTGGGACCTGGTCGTGGTCGACGAGGCGCACCGCACCTCCGGCCGGATCGGCAAACCCTGGGCGGTGGTGCACGACAACGTCCGGATCCCCTCGGTCCGGCGGCTGTACATGACGGCGACGCCGCGCGTGTGGCGCGATGGCGAGGAGGCCGACGAGGCGGAGGAGGCCGAGGGGCCGGAAGACGTGGAGGAACCCGAGGGAGCCGGCGCGTACGCGGCGGAGACCGCCGGCGGCGCGGAGCCCCGGGGCCGGGGCGAGCTCGTCGCGTCCATGGAGGACGATCCGCAGGGGCCGTTCGGGGCCCGTTGCTACACCCTGTCCCTGTCGGAGGCCATCGACCGGGGCATCTGCGCCCCGTACCGGGTGGTGTGCGTGGACGTCAGCGACCCCGGGTTCCAGTCGGCGGTGCTGCTCGGCGCCGACGGCCGCTCGGACCGGGTGCGCGGGATGCGGCTCGCGGCGCTCCAGGCGGCCCTGGTGAAGGCGGCCGCGGACCAGGGGTTCCGCCGGACGCTGGTGTTCCACCACCTGACCAAGGAGGCCGAGGCGTTCGCGGCGGGGCTTCCGGCCGTCGCGGCCCGGCTGCGGGTGACGAGCCGGTCGGCGGTGCCGGTGTATCCGCGTACCGTCTGGGCGGACTGGCTGTGCGGGCAGCACACGGCGGCGCACCGGCGCCGGGTGCTGGAGGCGTTCGCCGCCGACCGGGTCGCCGACAAGGCCTTCCTCGGCAGCGTCCGCGTCCTGGGCGAGGGGGTCGACACGAAGGAGTGCGACTCCGTCTTCTGGGCGGACGTACGCGGCTCCATGCCGGACCTGGTGCAGGCGGTGGGCCGGGCGCTGCGGATGCGGCCGGGCGAGGGGAAGGTGGCCTCCCTGGTGGTGCCGGTCCTGCTGGGTCCCGGCGAGTCACCGGAGTCGATGCTGACGTCACGGGCGTACGGGGACCTCGCGCGGCTCCTGGAGGCGCTGAGGGCGCACGACTCGAGGCTGGTGGAGGCCCTGGCGCAGCCGCAGGCGCCGAGCGCGGCGGCGAAGGCCCCGGCGACGGCCGGGCCCGGTACGGGTCCCGGCGCGGGTGCCCGGGCGCTGCTGAGCTTCTCCACACCCCGGGATCCGGCGCTGCTGGCGGCCTTCATCCGGCTGCGCGTGCTCAATCCGGAGCACAGGCAGTGGCGGCGCGGGGTGGAGGCGGCGCGGGTCTACGCGGCGTCGGCCGGGGACCTCAAGGTGCCGTTCGCCTTCAAGGTGCCCGAGGCCCCCGGGCCGTGGCCGGCGGCGCTGGCGGGGTTCCCGCTGGGCCAGTGGATCGCGGACGCGCGGCGCACCTACCGCAGGGGCGCGCTGGGCCGGGAGAGGACCCGCGAGCTGGAGGAACTCGGCATGGTGTGGAGCCATTTCGACGTGGCCTTCGAGGAGGGGCTCGCGGCGGCCCGGGCCTGGGCCGCCGAGCACGGGCACCTGCTGCCGCCGGTGGACGCCACCTGGCACGGGATGCCGGTCGGGGTGTGGATGAAGAACAACCGCGCCGCCGCCCGGCGGGAGGGGCCGGGGGCGCTGCCGCAGGAGCGGCGGGAGGCCCTGGAGGAGATCGACCCGTCCTGGTGCCCCGCCTGGGACATCGGCTGGCAGCGGGCGTTCCGGCTGACCCGCGCCCATCTGGACGCGGGCGGCGCGGTGCCGCTCGGCCCGGGCGCCGTGGTGGTCCAGGGCGAGGACCTGGGGGCGTGGGTGCACGCCCAGCGGCTGGGGTGGGAGCGGCTGGCCTGGGCGCAGCGGTGGCTGCTGGAGCACGGGCTGGGGCTGACGCCCGCCGAGGAGGCGGAGCGGCCGCCCGCGCGGCGCAGCCATGCCGCCGCCTGGGCGGGGCACCTGGAGGCGGCCCGGCGCTTCCACGCCCGCGAGGGGCACCTGCGGGTGCCGCGCACGCACGTGGAGCAGGTCGGCGGGCAGCAGGTGCGGCTCGGTGCGTGGATCGCCAACCAGCGCTCCCGGGCGGCGAAGCTGTCCCCGGAGCGGGCGGCCGCGCTGACGGCCCTGGGCATGCGCTGGTCGGCGTCCGCGTGAGGGCGGCCGGTCAGTGGTGGAAGGCCGGCCGGGGTGCGGTGGCGGGGGCGGGCTGCGGGGCGGCGGTGAGGTGTTCCACGGCCCGGCGCAGGTCCTCCACGAGCAGGGCGGTCTGGTCGCGGGTCACCCCGTGCCGGATCAGGATCCGCTGGACGACGGTCTCGTGCCGGTCGGCGGGCAGCGGGTACGAGGGCACCTGCCAGCCGCGCATCCGCAGCCGGTCGGAGAGGTCGTAGAGGCTGAAGCCGGCGCCGGCCGGGTCGGTGAGGGTGTAGCAGACGGCGGGCAGCGCGCCCTGGCCGTCGTAGAGCAGGGTGAAGGGCCCGAGGCCCTCGATCTGCGCGGCCAGGTGGCGGGCGGTGTCGGCGCAGGCCCGCTGGACGCTCCGGTAGCCGCCCCGGCCCAGGCGCAGGAAGAGGTAGTACTGGGCGATGACCTCGCCGCCGGGGCGGGAGAAGTTGAGGGCGAAGGTGGGCATGTCGCCGCCCAGGTAGTCCACGTCGAAGACGAGTCCGGCGGGGAGCAGGCCGGCGCTGCGCCACACGATCCAGCCGACGCCCAGCGGCGCGAGCCCGTACTTGTGCCCCGAGGTGTTGACGGAGGCCACGCGCGGCAGCCGGAAGTCCCACACCTCCTCGGGGTGGAGGAAGGGGGCGACGAAGCCCCCGCTCGCGGCGTCCACGTGGACGGGAACGTCCCAGCCGTGCTCGGCCTGGATCCGGTCGAGGGCGGCGGCGATCTCGGCGACGGGCTCGTAGTCGCAGGTGTAGGTGACGCCGAGGATGGCGACGACCCCGATGGTGTTCTCGTCGACGTACGCGGCGAGCTGGTGGGGGCGCAGTCCGGTGGCGCCGGCTTCCAGGGGGACCTGGCGCAGCTCGACGTCGAAGTAGCGGGCGAACTTCTCCCAGCAGACCTGTACGGGGCCGCACACCAGGTTGGGGCGGTCGGCGGGTCTGCCCTCGGCGCGGCGGCGCTCGCGCCAGCGCCATTTGAGGGCGAGGCCGCCGAGCATGGCGGCCTCGCTCGAGCCGGTGGTGGAGCAGCCGGTGCCCACGTGTCCGGGCGGGGCGTTCCAGAGGTCGGCGAGGATGTTGACGCAGCGGGCCTCGATCTCGGCGGTCTGCGGGTACTCGTCCTTGTCGATCATGTTCTTGTCGAGGCACTCGTTCATCAGGCGGTGCACGCCGTCGTCCGACCAGGTGGTGCAGAAGGTGGCCAGGTTCTGGGCGGCGTTGCCGTCGAGGAGCAGCTCGTTGTGCAGGAGCGAGTAGACGACCTCGGAGGGCGCGCCGTCCTCGGGCATCCGGTACTTCGGGAGGACCTGGCCGCTCAGGGCGGAGGTGAACACGTCCGTCTCGGCGTCCCGGGCGCGTGCGTGCTTCGTCGGATGAAGAGCCATATCCGGACTATAGGGGCAAATCCTCCGTGAAGCGGGCTTCACGAACCCTCAAGAACGGGTCGCGCGGGGCGGTTTCCGGCGCGCCTTCCGGCCGAGTCCGCGATGTGACCCCCTCCATAGGGGTCCGGTCGGCGCCGAAAAAATTACTGTCGAGTAGTATTTCTTCCGCAGATCTTCCCGTCCGGACCACTGGAGCCGGTCCGGACGGGAAGATCACCCAAATGGTTCTATGTAGAACTTATCCACCGATGTCCGGATAGCGGTCAACTGCCCTGCGGGCCCTGGTAGTTCTTCGGCCATGAACAAGATCACCCGTCGGCAGGCCTTGGGCACCACTGCCGGCGCACTCACCGTCCTCGGCATCGCCGGCGCCACCGCGCACGCCGCCGCCACCGACTCCCGGGCCGCCGCCACCCCGGCCGGCACCGTCGACGAGGTGTACCAGGGCCGCCGCATCCAGATAACCCCCGCCGCCGGCGGCGGCCACCACGGCGGCCACCACGGCGGCGCCGCGCTCCCGACCGTCCGCATAGACGGCCGCGAGCTGCACGTCATGCGCAACGCCGACGGCACCTGGATCAGCGTCGTCAACCACTACGAGACGTACCCCGACCCCACCTCGCTGGCCCGGGCCGCCGTGCGCGAACTCCAGGGCGCCCAGCTCGCCCCGATGCAGATGGGAGGCACGGCGTGACCGTCCGCAAGAACCAGGCCGCGCTGAGCGCCGAGGAGAAGCGCGCCTTCACCAACGCGCTGCTGGAGCTGAAGCGCACCGGCCGCTACGACCGGTTCGTCACCACGCACAACGGCTTCATCATGGGCGACACCGACTCGGGCGACCGGGTGGGTCACCGCTCCCCCTCGTTCCTCCCCTGGCACCGCCGGTTTCTGCTCGAGTTCGAGGCGGCTCTGCAGGCGGTGGACAAGAGCGTTTCGATCCCGTACTGGGACTGGACCGCCGACCGCACCACCCGCTCCTCCCTCTGGGCCGCCGACTTCCTCGGCGGTACCGGACGTGCCCGCGACGGACAGGTGACGGACGGCCCCTTCGCCTACGCGACGGGCAAGTGGGAGGTGTCGGTACGCGTGGACGGCCGCTCCTACCTGCGGCGCGCGCTCGGCGAGGGCGTCGCCCAGCTGCCGACGCGGGCCGAGGTGGACGCCGTACTGGCCATGCCGGTCTACGACATGGCGCCGTGGAACAGCTCCTCGAACGGCTTCCGCAACCACCTGGAGGGCTGGCGCGGCGCGAACCTGCACAACCGGGTGCACGTGTGGGTCGGCGGCCAGATGGCCACCGGCGTCTCCCCCAACGACCCGGTCTTCTGGATGCACCACGCCTTCGTGGACAAGCTCTGGGCGGACTGGCAGGCGAGGAACCCCGGCTCCACCTACCTGCCGGCCGCCGGCACCCCGAACGTGGTGGACCTGCGCGACACCATGCGCCCGTGGAACGACGTGACCCCGGCCGACATGCTGGACCACCGGAAGTTCTACACGTTCGACACCGAGCCCGCCGCCGCCAGCCAGCGGTAGTGCAGCTCGGGGCGGCCGACCTGGCCGTACCGGGGGGTCCGGTCCGCGCGGCCGGTGTCCACCAGGTGCTCCAGGTACCGGCGGGCGGTGATCCGCGAGATCCCGGCCGCCCCGGCCGCCCCCGCGGCGGTCAGCCCCTCGGGCGCCGCCCGCAGCAGCGCCGCGACCCGGTCCAGGGTCGGGGCGCTGAGCCCTTTGGGGAGCCGGGCCGCACCCGGCGCGCGCAGGGCCGCGAGCGCCCGGTCCACGTCGTCCTGGCCGGCCGCCTCGCCGGCGGCCGCCCGGAACTCGGCGTAGCGCAGCAACCGTTCGCGCAGGGTGGGGAAGGCGAAGGGCTTGAGCACGTACTGCACCACGCCCAGCGACACGCTCTCGCGGACGACGGCCAGGTCCCGCGCCGAGGTCACCGCGATCACGTCGGCGGGATGCCCGGCCGCCCGCAGGGCGCGCGCGAAGCGCAGCCCGTGGCCGTCGGGCAGGGTGAGGTCGAGCAGCAGCAGGTCGACCGGGGTGCGCTCCAGCACCCGGGTGGCCTCGGCCAGGGAGTGGACGGCCGCCACGGCGGTGAAGCCGGGCACCCGGCCGACGTAGAGCGCGTGCGCGTCGGCGGCTACGGGGTCGTCCTCGACGACGAGGACCCGCACGGGCGCACTCATCCCGCACCGCCGGCGGCGCCCTGCCCGGCCTCCGCGCCCTGCCCGGCGGGCTGCGGTCCGCCGGTGCCCGGTACCGCCGGGGGCAGCGGCAGGGGAAGCCGCACCGTGAACGCCGCCCCGCCTCCGGGGGCGTCACCGGCCTCCACCGCGCCGCCGTGCCGGTGGGCCACCTGGCGGACCAGGGCCAGGCCCAGGCCCCTGCCCTCCCCCTTGCCGGACCAGCCGCGCCGGAAGACGTCCACCCCCTCGGGCAGCCCGGGCCCGTTGTCCGCGACCCGCAGCAGCAGCCCGTCGGCGCCGCGGCGCACGGTGACGGCGATCCGCCCGCCCGGCACCCCCGTCAGGGCGTCGAGGGCGTTGTCGACGAGGTTGCCGAGCACCGTCACCAGGTCCCGGGCAGGCGGCAGCCCCGGCCCCGGCTCGATCGCCCCGCTGCCGGGGGTGACCACCAGCTCGATGCCCCGCTCGTGTGCCTGGGCGGCCTTGCCGAGGAGGAGGGCCACCAGCACCGGCTCCCCCACCGCGGTGACGACCTCGTCGGTCAGGGCCTGGGCCAGCTCCAGTTCGGCGGTCGCGAACTCCACCGCCTCCTCGCTGCGGCCCAGTTCGATCAGGGAGACCACCGTGTGCAGCCGGTTGGCCGCCTCGTGGGCCTGGGAGCGCAGCGCCTGGGTGAAACCGCGCTCGTGGTCCAGCTCCCCGGTCAGGGCCTGGAGTTCGGTGTGGTCCCGCAGGGTGACCACGGTGCCCCGGCGGCCGCCGCCGGCCACCGGCGAGCTGTTGACGACGAGGACCCGCTCGGCGGTCAGGTGCACCTCGTCGACCCGGGGCCGGTCGGCGAGCAGGGCGCCGGTGAGCGGGGCGGGCAGGCCGAGGTCGGCGACGCCGGTGCCGGTGACCTCCCCGCGCAGGCCGAGCAGTTCGCGGCCCGCGTCGTTGATCAGGGTGATCCTGCGGTGGCCGTCGAGCATCAGCAGCCCCTCCCGGACCCCGTGCAGGGCCGCCTGGTGGTAGTCGTACATCCGGCTCAGCCCGGCGGCGTTCATACCGTGGGTGTGGCGGCGCAGCCGGGCGTTGACCACGTACGTACCCACCGCGCCGAGGGTGAGCGCCCCGGCCGCCACCCAGGCGAGGGCGGAGAGCTGCTCCGCGAGGCGGGCGCTGACGGCGCGGACCGTGATCCCGGCGCTGACCAGGCCGATGACGGCGCCGTCCGTGTCGCGGAGCGGGGTGACCACGCGGATGGAGGGGCCGAGGGTGCCGGTGTAGGTCTCGCTGAACGTCTCGCCGCGCAGGGCGGCGGCGGTGTTGCCGAGGAAGCGCTCGCCGATGCGGCGGGGGTCGGGGTGGGTCCAGCGCCTCCCGTCCGGGTCCATGATCGTCACGAAGTCCACGTCGGCGTCCGCGCGCACCCGCTCCGCGTAGGGCTGGAGCGCGGCCGAGGGAGGGGTCCGCCCCCGTACGGCCTCCCGCACGGAGGGCGAGTCCGCGACGGCCCGGGCCACCGCGCCGGCCTGCCGCCGGGCGGCGTCCTCGGCCTGGTCGCGGGCGGTGGCGTACGCGAAGAACGCGCACCCGGCGACGACGAGCGCGACCAGCAGCACCTGCATGGCGAAGAGCTGGCCGGCGAGGCTGCGGGGCGCCCGGGGGAAGCGGAACATGGCGCTCAGTGTGCCTCGGACCGTGAACTCAATGAACGCAAGGGTGACCGGGGTCACAGGGTGGGCGATGGTCTCCCGGAACCACTTCACACCAGGAGGCGCGACATGGCCGCCAGACGCGACAGAACCCACTACCTCTACATCGCGGTGATCGCCGCGGTGCTCCTCGGCATCGCCGTCGGCTTCGCCGCGCCCGGCGTGGCCGTGGAGCTGAAGCCGCTGGGCACCGGCTTCGTCAACCTCATCAAGATGATGATCTCGCCCGTGATCTTCTGCACGATCGTCCTCGGCATCGGCTCGGTCCGCAAGGCCGCCAAGGTGGGCGCGGTGGGCGGGCTGGCCCTCGGGTACTTCATGGTGATGTCCACGGTGGCGCTGGCCATCGGGCTGCTGGTGGGGAACCTGCTGGAGCCGGGCAGCGGACTGCACCTGACCGAGGCCGCGGCGCGGGCCGGCGAGGCGCAGGCCAAGGCGGGCGGGGCGGAGAGCACCCAGGAGTTCCTGCTGGGCATCATCCCGACCACCCTGGTCTCCGCCTTCACCGGGGGCGAGGTGCTGCAGACGCTGCTGGTGGCGCTCCTGTGCGGGTTCGCCCTCCAGGCGATGGGCCCGGCGGGAGAGCCGGTGCTGCGCGGGATCGGGCACGTGCAGAAGCTGGTGTTCCGGGTGCTGGCGATGATCATGTGGGTGGCGCCCGTCGGCGCCTTCGGGGCGATCGCGGCGGTGGTCGGGGCGACCGGCGTCGACGCGCTGAAGTCCCTCGCGGTCATCATGATCGGCTTCTACACGACCTGCCTGCTCTTCGTCTTCGTGGTGCTGGGCACGTTGCTGCGGGTCTGTACGGGCGTCAGCGTGTTCGCGCTGCTGCGCTACCTGGGCCGGGAGTTCCTGCTGATCCTGTCGACCTCCTCCTCGGAGTCGGCGCTGCCGCGGCTGATCGCGAAGATGGAGCACCTGGGCGTGTCCCGGCCGGTCACCGGCATCACCGTGCCGACCGGCTACTCGTTCAACCTGGACGGCACCGCCATCTACCTCACGATGTCCTCCCTCTTCGTCGCCGAGGCCATGGGCAAGCCCCTGGCGCTGGGCGAACAGGTCTCGCTGCTGGTCTTCATGGTCGTGGCCTCGAAGGGGGCGGCCGGGGTCACCGGCGCGGGCCTGGCCACCCTGGCCGGCGGTCTCCAGTCACACCGGCCCGAACTGGTCGACGGGGTAGGCCTGATCGTCGGCGTCGACCGCTTCATGAGCGAGGCCCGGGCGCTGACCAACTTCGCGGGCAACGCCGTCGCGACGGTCCTGATCGGGACGTGGACCAAGGAGTTCGACCGCGAGCGGGCCGCCGAAGTCCTCGCGGGACGGCTGCCCTTCGACGAGGCCACCCTGGTGGACGACGGACACGCGGCGCCCTCCGGACCCGTCCCGCCGACCGTGCCCGGCCCCACCGCGGGCCCCGCCGCCGGCACCAAGGACGGTGTGCCGGCCTGACCGGCGCACCCGCGGGACACGGCCGGGCAGGGCTCGCCCCCACGGTGCCCAGCCCGGCCGGCTCCCGTACCAAAGGCCGACGAACAGGCGCGAACCGTCAGTTTCGGCCATGTGATCTGCAACTCTGCTGCGGTAAAAGGTACTTCCCTCCGGGGCGGCGCGTCTGACATCTTGCGTCCACCACTCGTTTCGTACGGCCCGGTAGGTGCCACCAGCACCACCGTGCCATCGGAGGACGCATTGATACCCCACATATCCAGCCGACCTCGACGTGCGCTGGTGCTGGCGGCCGCCCTCGGCGCCGCCCTCACCTTCGGAGCCCCGGCCGCGCTGGCCGGTACCGCTCCCGTCGGTCCCTCCGGCTCCTCTCCGGCCTCCGCTCCGGCGGCGGCCCCCAAGGCTGCGGCCCCGGCTTCCCAGAGTGCGACCTGGGCCGCCGGCACCCGCGCCTACCTCGTGATCACCGCCCCCGGTGACAGCTCGGCGGTGCGCTCGGCCGTGACCGCCAACGGCGGTACGGTCTTCGCGTCCTACGACGCCATCGGCGTGATCGTCGCCCACTCGGCCTCCGCGGGCTTCGCCCAGACGATGCGCGGGGTCAGCGGGGTCCAGAAGGTCGGCGCCACCCGTACCTCGGACGTCCCGGCCGATGCCTACAACCCGGCGCTGCCCGCCAACCCGGCCCAGTCGACGACCCCGACCGGCGAGCCGGTCCGCGCCGACATGAGCCAGATCAAGGCGGACCAGGCCTGGGCCGTCACCACCGGTTCCACCGCCGTCAAGGTCGGCGTCCTCGACACCGGCGTGGACGACCAGCACCAGGACCTCGCGCCGAACTTCAACGCGGCCGACTCGGTCTCGTGCGCCTACGGCAAGGCCGACACCCGCGCCGGCGCGTGGCGGGACGTCGACACCCACGGCACCCACGTCGCGGGCACCATCGCCGCGGCGAAGAACGGCAAGGGCGTCATCGGGGTCGCCCCGAACGTGAAGATCTCCGCCGTCCGCGTGGCCGAGCCGGGCAACTCGTTCTTCTTCGCCGAGAACACCATCTGCGGGTTCGTGTGGGCCGGTGACCACGGCTTCAAGGTCACCAACAACAGCTACTACACCGACCCGTGGCAGTTCAACTGCCCGGACAACATCGACCAGGCCGCCATCATCGAGGGCGTCACGCGCGCCCAGGCCTACGCCGAGGGCAAGGGCTCGCTCCAGATCGCCGCCGCGGGCAACGAGAACTACGACCTCGCGCACAAGACGACCGACACGGCGAGCCCCAACGACTCGACCCCGGTCACCCGCACCATCACCAACGCGTGCCTCGACATCCCGACCGAGCTGCCCGGCGTGGTCACGGTCGCGGCGAACGGCACCGGCACCACCAAGGCGTCGTTCTCCAACTTCGGCCAGGGCGTCATCGACGTCGCGGCCCCGGGCCAGGACGTCTACTCCACGCTCCCGGGCGGCAAGTACGGCTCCAAGAGCGGCACCTCGATGGCCACCCCGCACGTGGTGGGCGTCGCCGCGCTGATGGCGAGCGCCAACCCGGGCCTGACCCCGGCGCAGATCCGCGACCGGCTCGCCACCCAGGCCAACGACATCCCCTGCCCGGCGGACGGCCGGTGCACCGGGACCGCGGCCAACAACGCCTTCTTCGGCGAGGGCCAGGTCGACGCGCTGAAGGCGGTCGGCGGCTCCACGCCCCCGGCCGGCAAGTACTTCGAGAACACCGCCGACTTCGCCATCGGCGACAACACCACGGTGGAGAGCCCGATCGCCGTCACCGGTGTGACCGGCAACGCGCCGGCCACCCTCAAGGTGGGCGTGAACATCGCGCACACCTACATCGGTGACCTGAAGGTCGACCTGATCGCTCCCGACGGCACCGTCTACACGGTCCACAACCGGGCCGGCGGCAGCACGGACAACATCAACCAGACGTACACCGTCAACGCCTCCTCCGAGGTCGCGAACGGCACCTGGAAGCTGCGCGTGAACGACAACGCGGGCGGCGACACCGGCAAGATCGACGCCTGGAACCTCACCTTCTAGGAGTCACCGCCACCACGGGGCCATCGGGGAGCGGCGCGACCGCTCCCCGGTGGCCCTTCGCGTCACCGGGTGCGCAGCACGCAGTCCCCGCAGAGCCCGCCGCCGGGCACCCGGTAGTAGAGGCAGCAGCTGCGCCGTACGAAGGCCACGCCCAGGCCCGGCTCGTGGACGAACGAGCCGGTGCCGGCCAGGGGCCCGCCGTCGGCGAGGAGGGCTCCCGCGAGCTCCGCCGCCGCCCGACCGGCCTCGGCCGGGACCCGGTCCAGCAGCAGGCGCAGGGCGCCGACCAGCCCGGAGGCGGCGTTGCCGCGCAGGACCTTCGCGGACACCGCGTACCGCTCCCGCAGGGGGGCCTCCAGCTGGGCGAGGCTGCCGAGGACGGACTTGCCGAGAGCGGCGGCGGGCAGGTCGGCCGGCTCGGGCAGCCACAGCTCCAGCGAGCCCGCGTCGGGCAGCCGCCACCACACCCGGTCCGGGGCCAGGTCCGGCAGCCGTCCGGACAGGGCGGCGCAGCCCAGGCCCAGCGACCACAGCCGGGAGGCGATCCCGAACTGGGCGGTGGAGGCCGCGACCCGCCCCGGTCCGCTGCGGGTCCGCCGGCCCACCTCGGCGACGTACGCGCCGAGCCGCTCCCCGTACAGCTCCGCGAGCGGCCGGAAGCCCCGGCCGGGGGGCTCCGCGCCGTACGGGACGGCGAAGAAGGGCCCGACGGCGGCCAGCCGGCGCAGTACGTCGTCCATGTCCATGCCCGGATGATCTCAGGTGGTGTCTTCGGCGTCGCCGACGAGCCGGCCGGGCATCGCGGGGGTTCACGGCAGGACGGCGAGGAACTCCAGCAGGGCCCGGTTGACGGCCTCCGGCTGCTCCACCCCGGGCAGGTGCCCGGCCCCCTCCACCACGACGAGCCGGGCGTGCGGCGCGAGCGCGCACATCGCCTCGGCCTCGGCGACCGGGGTGTACACGTCGTCGGCGCCGACCAGCACCAGGCAGGGCACCTGCTCGGGCAGGGCGGCGAGCACGGGCCGGTAGTCGGGCCGCTCGGCCCGCCCGCGCAGGGCCGCCGCCGCTCCCTTGGGATCGGTGGCGCACATCATGGCCCTGACCCGGGCGGCGGCCTCCGGCTGGCCGGTGACGTTGTAGGGCGCCAGCATCTTGTCAATGACCTCTTCGGTGTACGGACGCATGCCTTCCGCGAGGAGCCGCCCGGCGAGCTCCCTGCGGGACTTCCTGCCGTCCTCGGACTCGGGTGCGGGGGAGGTGTCGCAGAGCACGAGCGCCCTCACCAGACCCGGGTGGCGCAACCGGAGCTCGAGTGCGATCTGCCCGCCCATGGACACTCCCCCGACGACCGCCTGTTCGATACCCAGGTGCGCGAGCAGAGCGGCCAGGTCGTCGGCGAAGTCAGCGAGCAGGGTCTGTTCCCCGGAGGCCGGGTTCTCCCCGTATCCGCGCAGGTCAGGGGCTATGACCCGGTAGCCGGCGGCGGTCAGGGCCGCCGCCTGCGGGGCCCACATGGACCGGTTGAACGGGTGTCCGTGGACGAGGAGGACGGCCTCCCCGCCGCGGGGACCGAGATCGTCGGAAATCGATGCCGCGCCATTGCCAAATTGGGGGTTCATGAGAGGACTTTAAGGGGCTACATTGAGCCACTCGCGTTCACCTGACAGCCCGTTGCCTTTCACCCGCGTTTTGCGCGGGGGGTGACGTCAGGGACGCAGACTGTGCAACCACCCCACCGCCCAGAAGGACCGAAGGCTCCGTGCCCGTACCCGTACTCCTCGCCGGCCGCTCCGTGCGGCTGGAGCCCCTCGCCCCCCACCACACCGAGGCCCTGGCCGTGGCCGGTGCCGAGGATCGTACGACTTACGCCTTCACTCCCGTGCCGCACGGGTTGCAGGCGTCCCACGAGTACATCGACCGTGCCCTCTCCGATCAGGCAGCGGGTCGCTCGCTTGCGTTCGCCGTCGTCAGAGCCACTGACGGCCGGGTGGTCGGTTCGACCCGGTTCCTGGAACTCGACTACTGGCAGGGTCCGCTGGTGTGGCCCGCCGTGCCGGGCGTCCCCTTCGGTGATCCGGCGACGGCGATCCCCGACGCCGCCGAGATCGGGAACACCTGGCTGTCCCCGGGCGCCCAGGGCACCGGCATCAACACCGAGGCGAAGCTGCTCATGCTGCGCCACGCCTTCGAGACCTGGGGCGTGCGGCGGATCTCGCTGCGCGCGGACGCCCGCAACGGCCGCTCCCGTGCCGCGATGGAACGTCTCGGCTTCACCTGCGAGGGGGTCCGCCGGGCCCATTCGCGGGGGCTGGACGGAGCGGTGCGCAGCACGGCGTTCTACTCGGTCCTCGACGAGGAGTGGCCCACCGTCCGCTCGGTCATCGAACTGCGGCTCTCCGGTACCGCCCCGCGCCGCCGCCGGCGCCGGACGCTGATCCCGGCGTAACGGTCCTGCTCGGCCCGCGCCCCGGTCCCCGCCCCGTCCCCTCCCCCGGTGATCAGCCGAGGAAGGCCGGGGCGAGGGCCGAGGCCGTCAGCCGGGCCGGGGCGCCGCCGCCGTCGGCGGGCAGCGCGTACAGGTCGGCTCCGAAGTCGCCCGGCAGGGAGTAGACGAGGGTCCGGTCGTCCCTCCACACCACCTGGTCGTCCACGCTGCGCTCCTCGGCGAGCGGGGTCTCCCGCATGGAGGCCAGGTCCAGCACGTACAGCCGCCACGGAGCTTCGGCGGGCAGTCCGGGCACCCGCTTCTTGAACGCCAGCCGCGTCCCGTCGGGGGACAGCGAGGGGCATTCGAGGTTCTCCCGCAGCGTGGTGACCGTGCGCGCGGCCAGGTCGCCGCGGACGAGGTAGGTCCGGCCCCCGGTCGCGAGGGTCGCGTAGAAGGCCTTCTCGTCGGAGGTGAAGGTCACCCCCCAGAAGTTCACGTCGGCGTTGCGGTACTCCGCGCCGTCCTTGTGGATGGTGAAGTCCTCCAGCGAGGCGTCGAGCTTCCCGGTGCGCAGGTCGAGCAGGGAGGTGCGGGTGGAGAAGTCCGTGCCGGCGTACGAGTCCCCGCCGACGAAGACCGTCCAGGCGGCGAGGTGCCCGCCGGGCGAGACGCGGGCGCGCGTGGGGATGCCGGCGAGCGGGTGGGCCGACACCTCCTCGAGGCCGGCGTCGAGGACCACGGCCCGGTAGCTCTCCTGCACCCCGCCCTTGTCGGCCGTGAGGCAGATCCCGGTGCCGGCCGCGGCGTGGAAGCGCAGGCAGGTGACGCCGGCGGCGGTGCGGGGGCCGTCGGGTGCGGCGGCGGGGGTGGTGGCGAGCTCGTCGCGGTGCGGGCCCCAGGCCATGTTCCGGAAGACGATGCGGCTGCCGCCGCCGGGCGCCAGGGACACCTCGCCCCGGGTGACCTGCGGTCCTCCCGCGCGGGGCCGGTCCTTCTCGGCGGCGCGTGAGGAGGCCCGTACGACGGCGAACACCCCGACCGCGGCGAGCACGAGGACGGCGGTGGCGAGGATCAGGATCCGGCGCTGGAGGGTCATGGGGGGCCTTTCGGGGACGGGGGTCAGGCCTGGGGGGCGTCGGCGGGCCGCAGGCGCAGGCACACCGCGAGGGCCGCGGCGAGCAGGACGGCGGCCGTGGCGAGCGCGGGCCGGGCGCCCCAGAGGGTCCAGGCGGCGCCGAAGCCGAGGGAGGCCGCGAACCGGGCGAGTGCCTGGCCGGTCTGGACGAGGGCGAGTCCGCTGCCCCGGTGCTCCTCGGGCACGGCCCCGGCGGCCTCGGCCATGAGCACGCCGTCGGTGGCGGCGTAGAAGCCGCCGTGCAGCAGGAGCACCGCGTACGGCAGCGCCGGGTGCTGCCCGCCCGTGAGCAGCAGGGCGTACGCGGCGAGCAGGGCGAGGTGCCCGCCGAGGAAGACCGTGCGGCGGCCGGCGCGGTCGGCGAGCCTGCCCAGCGGCAGGGCCAGCAGGAAGAAGGCCGCCGCCGTGCCCAGCGGGAGCAGGGCGAACCAGCGGTCGGCGATGCCGGCGGCCCGTTGCAGCAGCAGGAAGACGAAGGCGTCGCTGACGGTGCACAGGCCGAGCAGCAGGGCGCCGAGGCTGATCCGGCGCAGGTCCCGGCGGCGCAGCAGGCCGAGGGAGCCGCGCAGCGAGACGGGGGCGGCGCCGGCGGCGGGGGCGGTGCGGCGGCCGGGTACGAAGAGCACGAGCACCAGCACGCCCAGCGCGGCCACGCAGGCGCTGACGGTGAAGACGGCATCGTAGCCCCCGGCCGCGCCGCGCAGGATGAGGAACGCGATGATCGGCCCGATCAGCGCGCCCGCGGTGTCCATGGCCCGGTGCACCCCGAAGGCCCGGCCGCGCTCCGCGGGGGCGGCGGCCAGGGAGATCAGCGCGTCACGGGGGGCGGTGCGCAGCCCCTTGCCGGTGCGGTCGAGGGCGAGGACGGCGGCGATGGCGGGCAGGGTGTGGGCGAGCAGCAGCAGCGGCTTGCCCAGGGCGGAGAGGCCGTAGCCGATTCCGGCGAGGGCCTTGTGGCGGCCCAGCCGGTCGCCGAGGTGGCCTCCGGCGAGCCGGACCAGGGCGCTGACGCCGTTGTAGAGGCCGTCGAGCAGGCCGAAGCCGAGGGGGGTGAGCCCGAGTCCGGCGACGAGGTAGAGCGGGAGCACGGCCGTGACCATCTCGGAGGAGACGTCGGTGATCAGGGAGACCGTGCCGAGGGCGAGCACCGTGGGGGCGAGGGCGGCGCGCCGCCCCGGGGCGTTGCCCGGGGCGGCGGCCTGCGGCTCGGCGGGCACGGCGGGCGCGGGGGTACCGCGACTGTCCGCGACGTACATGGTCAGGAGGCCCAGATCCCCGTGATGTCCTTGGCGGTGGCGGCGTTCCCGGCGTGGGTGGTCAGCCCGGCCAGGCCCTCCAGGGTCCGCAGCACGTCGTAGTGGTTGTACGTGGTGGCGGAGGTGGAGCCGGGGGTGACGGGCTGGCCGTAGAGCACGGTCGGGATCCTGTTGCCGGCGAGCCGGTTGTCCTCGTCGAAGGTGACGACGAGCAGGCTGTTGTGGGTCCTGGCCCAGTCCGCGTAGGCCTTGAGCTTGGTCTTGAGCCAGGTGTCCCCGGTGCCGACGGAGCAGTCGTGCATGTCGTTGCACAGGTCCGGGACGACGAAGGACACCTTGGGCAGGGTGGTGAAGTCGGTGGGGAACTGCGTCATGGTCTTCGCCGTGGCGGCGGGCACGTTGGAGAAGGCGAACCAGGGGTTGTGCTTGCGGGCGTACCGGCCGCTGGAGCAGGTGGTGGAGCCCTGGGCCGGGAGGCCCTCGTTGTAGCTGGCCCAGCTCTTGCCGGCGGCTATGAGCTCGGAGGCGAGGTTGGGGGCGGAGCTGAAGCCGGGGGTGTAGCAGCTGTCGCCGGTGACGCCCTGGTTCGAACCGGAGAAGAGCTGGAGGTAGTTGGGCTGGCTCGGGTGCGTGATGCCGTAGGAGCTGGAGAGGCCGGCTCCTCCGGCCTTCAGGGAGTTGATGTAGGGGGCGCTGGAGCTGCCGATCACCTGGTTGTAGGCGTGGTTCTCGAAGACCACGACGACGGTGTGGTCGGGCGCGGGCAGGCCGGCCGCGTGGGCGGGCTGGGCGGCTCCGATTCCGGCCCAGAGGGCGGCTGCGGCGGCGGTGGCGCCGAACGCGGTGGCGAGCGCGGCGGTGCGGCGAGGTCGTGAGATGTTCATGCCAAACATGGGGACGTACCTCCGGGCGTGGGGGTCTGGGCGGCGGCGCGGACGCACCATACCCACGGGCATGTGCATGAGCCAGGGATGCTTGGATAACGGGAGGGGAACGCCGGGGGCACCCTGGGTGACGGGTAATGACCTCCCCTACGGAATCCCAAGAGAAGTAAAAATGAGGAACCCAGCAGCGCTTTCGCTCATCATTCGAACGGAAGCAGACCATCCCCAAACGGGGCAGCAACAGCCGGAGAGCCACCGCAGATGTCGTACGAACCCGACGGCCAGGACCAGCCGCCGTACCGGCCGGAAGGGCAGCAGCCCCACTCCGGCCGGCAGCAAGGCCGACAGCAGGGCCCACCGCAGTACGCGCCCCAGGGCGGCCGCCCGCAACAGCCCTACGGCCGGCCCCCGCAGGGTGCCGGACCCTACGGCGGCCCCCCGCAGGGACGGCCGCAGCCGCCCCGGCCCGCGCAGGGCCAGGACCAGTACCGCCCCGGCGGCTTCGACGAGCCCACGCAGGCGCAGCCCCGCTACGAGCAGCCGGACTACGACCGGCCCCGCCCCGGCCAGGCGTACCAGCCGCGCCACGACCAGCCCCCCTACGAGCAGCCGCAGTACGGCTACGCCGAGCCGCCGTACGGGGAGGAGCCGCCGCGCAGGTCCAAGGCCAAGCGCTGGATCGTCACGGGCGTCGCGGTCCTGGCCCTCGGCGGCATCGCGGCGGGCGCGATGGCCTACTTCGAGATACCGCCCTTCACCGACAAGGGCAAGGACGTCTCCTTCGGCCAGCCCGCGGGCGACAAGAACGGCGGCGCGGCCAAGCCGGCGCCCAACTCGAAGATGTCGATGCCCACCGGGCCCAAGACCGACTTCAAGAACACCTCGACCCTGAGCGACGGCACGCAGATCGGCGTCGCCACCGTCACCGGCAAGAAGTCCGGCTTCACGGGCAAGGTCTGGGTGTGGGCGCCCAAGGAGTACAACGACCCGCAGTTCGCCAAGAGCGGCTTCCCGGTCATGATCGCCCTGCCCGGCGGCGCCGGCTACCCGAACAACTACTGGATGGGCACCGACCTGGGCCTCCAGACGAGCATCAGCAAGTGGTACCACGAGGGCAAGGGCAAGCCCTTCATCCTCGCCATGCCGGTGCTGAACCCGGGACCGGACGACAAGGGCGTCTACTGGGACGGCTCCGACATCCCCGGCCAGCCCAAGATGGGCACCTGGCTGACCGAGGACGTCCCGGACCTGATGCGGGAGAACTTCCGCACCGTCAAGTCCCGTGACGGCTGGGCCTTCATGGGCTCCTCCACCGGCGGCTTCGCCGGCCTGAAGGCCGTGCTGAAGCACCCCGACAAGTTCAAGGCCGTGATCGCCTCCGGCCCGGACATCGTCCCGGACTCCTCCCTGTGGAAGGGCTACGACAAGGAGAAGGCCGAGAACAACCCGGAGCTGCTCGCCAAGCAGCTCATCGACAAGAAGGGCCCGGACGTCTACCTGGCCTTCCAGGTCGGTGACAACGAGAGCAACAAGAAGACGCTGCCGGACGTCCAGAAGTTCGTCCAGACCTACACCAAGGGCCCGATCCACACCAGCCTGAGGGTGATCCCCGGCGGCCAGCACAACGCCAAGACCTATGTGCCGAACATGGGCATGGGTCCGATGGAGTTCATCAGCAAGGTCATGGAAGGACCAGTGGAGTAACGGCCTCCGCGCCCCGCACTGCCTCCGGCTCCGGCCCGTCGAAGAACTTCGGCGGGCCGTCGCCGTCCCAGGGCGCCCAGCCGGGATCCCCGGTCGTCGCGAAACGGACCCAGGCCCCGTGCATCTCGTCGGCCAGCGCCTGGGGGGCGTCCGGCCCGGCCAGCCAGGTGGACTCCGGCACGCCGAGGGTGTCGAAGACGAAGCCCAGCTCCAGGGCGTGGCACGCGCCCAGGCCCGGTACGCCGCTGGGCCAGCGGAACTCGTAGAGGTGGCTCGGGGCCGGGCGCCGGGCCCCGGCCAGCCGCCGCAGCGGGTCGCGCAGCAGCCGGTCGGTGATCAGCTGCCCGGCGAGGTCGGCCGGAGTGGCCCGCGGCAGCGCGGCGCGCAGCGCCCGTACGGACGCCCGGTCCTTGCCGCTGCGCAGCCGGCCCAGCTCCACGGCCGCCGGGCCGAGCCGGTCCAGCAGCCGCGCCCCGCCGGTCGGCCCGAGCCACAGCCGGTGCTCCTCCGCGTTCCAGCCCAGCAGCAGCGGCACGGGGGAGGCGGCGGCCGCCTCCAGCGGGTCGGCGGGCAGCGTGCCCGGGTCGGTGACCAGCCCGAAGGCGGGGCCGCCGAGCACCGGGGAGGAGCGGCGCAGCGCCGCCGCCTGGGCGGCGAGCAGCGCGGGCAGGCCCACCCCTGCGAAGGCCCGCGCGGTGGCGGGCACGGTCAGCCGCGCGGCCATCCGCCGGACCATGGTCCGCACCGCGACGCGCGGCAGCGCCTCCGGGGCACCGCTCTGCAGCACGGCCCGGGCGAACAGGCCGGCGGCGCGCGGCGCGCCGAGCAGGGCGCCGACGCTGATGGCGCCGGCGGACTCGCCGAAGACGGTGACCCGGGCGGGGTCGCCGCCGAAGGCCGCGATGTTGTCGCGCACCCATTCGAGGGCGGCGATCTGGTCGAGGAGGCCCCGGTTGGCGGGGGCGTCGGGGAAGAGCCCGTAGCCGAGCACACCCAGCCGGAAGTTGACCGAGACGAGCACGACCCCGTCGCGGGCGAAGGCCGAGCCGTCGTAGACGGGCACGGCCGAGGAGCCGCGGGTGTGGGCACCGCCGTGGATCCACACCATCACCGGCAGGCCTGCGCCGGGAGCCGGGTCCGGGGTCCACACGTTCAGGTTCAGGCAGTTGGCGCCCGGGATTCGCGGATCGGGCAGCAGGGCCGCGAACGCCGGCGGGTAGGGCACCTTGGGCGCCGTGGGACCGAAGGCACCGGCGTCACGTACGCCGTCCCAGGCGGCCGGCGGCTGCGGGGCGGCGAAGCGGCGGGGGCCGACGGGGGCGGCGGCGTAGGGGATGCCCCGGAAGACGGCGATCCCGTCGCCCTCCCAGCGGCCCTCCACGACGCCGTGTCCGGTACCGGCCCGGGGCCTGCCGCCGCCCGCTGCGCTCATCCGTGCTCTCCTCACCAGGGTGTCCTGCGAGGCACCGTCGCACAGGCGTCCGCGGTGTGACAAGGCACGATCGCGTCGCGTGGGGCGGACGGTGCGGTTGGTGCGGCGCGGACCGCGCGGGCCCGGGAGTGGCGCTCGTACGGCCGGGATCGGTCACCGCGGGTGCGGACGACATCCGGCTCTGTCCGTTTCGATGTCACCCGGTAGCCGAACCGGCCGTGACCACGCGGCGTCCGGCGCGTTGTACGCCATGTCACATGCCGCAGATGATGCGGCGCCCCACATTCCATGAGGAGATCTTGATGTCGCGTATCGCGAAGGCATTCGCCATCACCGCTGTGGCGGGCACCGCCGTGGCCGCCGGTGCGGGTCTGGCTGTCGCCGATGCCGGAGCGCACGGTGCGGCGGTCGGCTCCCCCGGTGTCCTGTCGGGCAACCTGGTCCAGGTCCCGGTGCACGTCCCGGTCAACGTCTGCGGCAACACCGTGAACGTGATCGCCCTGCTCAACCCGGCCTTCGGCAACACCTGCGTCAACGCCTCCGGCGAGGGCGGCGAGCACCACACCGAGGGCTACGGCGAGTGATCGTCGGCCTGACGGGCTGAACCGAGGGCCCCCGCCACCAGGCGGGGGCCCTTTCCGCTGCCCCGGCCGGGTTCACTCGTAGCGGTAGACGCCCCGGTGCCCGGACATCTCGCGCGGCGTGACGCCCCACGGGGGCATCGGCTCGTCGAGGGAGATCACCCGGCCGCGCTGGAGGTCGCCCAGCTCCAGCGGGGCGGCCGGCAGGTAGCCGGAGTCCGGGTGCCGCTGCTGCCAGCGGTCCCAGAGCAGGTCGACGAAGGCGTGGTGCAGCCAGAACGCCGGGTCGTTGGGGGCGGTGCCGCCCGTCATGTGGCCGCCGATCCACTGGTGGACCTTGTTGTGGTTGCGCCAGCGCTCGCTCTTGGGCGCGGCCCAGCCCTCCAGCCTGTTGCGGAAGCTCCCGCCCCTGGCGGTCGAGTCCCACGGCGCGGAGTCGTAGACGGGGTCGTCGATGGCCCACTGGAGTTCCGCGGCGGTCGGCAGGGCGATGGGGTTCGCCGGGCGGCCGAGGTTGCGGGTGAGGAAGCGGGCCTCGCTGACCCCGACGGTGATCGTCCAGTTGCCGCGCTCGTAGGCGAAGGGGCCGGTCATCACCTGGCGGTCGCCCTCGCGTCCGGTGCCGCCGAGGAAGTCCTCGGCCCAGAGGGAGGAGGCGGGGCTGTTGTCGGTGGTCCAGTCCCAGTACGGGATGGAGACGCGCGGGTCGAGGGCCTGGAGCCGCTTCTCGAACTCCAGCAGGTAGCGCCGGTGCCAGGGGAAGAACGACGGGGACATGTGACCGACGCGCAGCTTCCGTTCCCGGTCGGGCACGAAGTACGTGCCGTGGGTGCGGACGAACTCGTCGTAGGTGCCGTTGCGCTTGAGTTCCAGCAGTGCGGCGGTGAACCGCTTCTTCTGGGCGCTGGTCAGGTTCTTCTGGTTCTGCCGGGTGTACACCGCGGGGCTCCTCGCGTTCCTGTTCGTCAGCCGTGGTGCGGGGGCGCGGAGGCCAGCCGGGTGGTGCCGAGTTCGTCGACGGCGGCCCGGGCCAGCTCCAGCGGGGTCTCGTACGACTGGAAGTGGTTGACCGCGCTGAGGTAGCTCCCGTCGGCGCGGCGCATGACGTGGAGGGGCCGCCCGTCGATGTGCACCACCGCCGCGACGGGGTCGACGCTGATGTGGCGGCCGCGGTACGTCTCCTCGGCGAGCGGGGCCGGCGTGAGCGTCTGGCGGGGCCCTCGGGCGCGCAGTACGGGCGCCAGCGCGGCGGCCACGCCGCCGAGCACGGCCGCGCTGAAGGCCGTGCGCAGGACGGCGCGGCGGGTGAGTGGTGCGGCTGGTGCTGCGAACATGCGGTCTCCCTCGCTCGGCGGTCCGCGCTCGGTGGTCCAACGAGGAGCGGCCTGGGGAGTCACAGTCAGGCGGGGCGCCCGGGGTGCTTGTAGAAGAGGGTGGTCGGATGCAGCCGGCCGGCCGGGTCCGCGGCGTAGTCGGGGATGGTGCCCGCCTCGGTCCAGCCGGCGGAGCGGTAGACCCGCTCGGCCCCGCTGCCGGTCTCGGTGTCGAGGAAGAGCAGCAGGACTCCGGCGAGGGCGGCCCCCCGTTCGGCCTCGGCCAGCAGGGCGCGGCCGGTTCCGCGGCCGCGGGCGGCCGGATGGACCATGAGCTTGCGCAGCTCGGCGCGGTGGCGGCCGTTGGGCTTGGACTCCCGGTACCAGCTGACGGTGCCGTCGAGCCGGCCGTCGGGGCCGCGGGAGGCCCAGAGGGCGAGGGAGCCCTCCTCGACGGCGGGCAGCAGGGAGTCCCACCAGGCGGCGGCGTCCTCGTGGCCGAGGCCGGCGAGGAAGCCGAGGGAGGACCCGCCGGCGACGACGTCGACGAGGAGGGCGGCGAGTTCGTCGCGGTGCGCGGGGAGGGCGGCGGCGGTGAGCCGGGTGATGGATGCCGTCATGCGGCGAGCATAGGGACCGGCGGGCGGCGCCCCGGAGGCGGGACGGGGGCGGGACGGGGGCGCCGCGCCGCGGGTGCGGCGCCCCGTCCGCGGGTCAGGGGGCCGGGAGTTCGGCGAAGTCCGCGACCAGGCCGCGGTGGTGCCCCGCGGTGCCCAGGGCGAGGGAGTCGGCCTTGGCGCGCTTGAGGTAGAGGTGGGCGGGGTGTTCCCAGGTCATGCCGATGCCGCCGTGGAGCTGCACGCACTCCTCGGCCGCGCGGACCGCGACGCCCGAGCAGTACGCCTGGGCGACGGCGACGGTGAGCGGGGCGTCCGGGGCGCCGGTGGCCAGGGCGTCGGCGGCGGCGCGGGCCGCCGCCCGGGCGGAGGCGACGTCCAGCCACAGCCGCGCGAGGCGGTGCTTGAGGGCCTGGAAGGAGCCGACGGGGCGGTTGAACTGGTGGCGCCCGCGCACGTACGCGACGGTCTCGGTCAGGCACCATTCGGCGAGCCCGAGCTGCTCCGAGGCCAGCAGTCCGGCGCCGGACAGCAGGGCTCCGGCGATGGCCGCCCGCGCGGTGGCGGGGTCCGCGAGGCGGGTCCCGGCGGCGCCGTCGAGGGTGACGGTGGCGAGCGGCCGGGTCAGGTCCAGCGGGACCGGGGCCGTCAGGGCGGCGCGCTCGGCCGGGACGGCGTACAGCCCGGTGTCGGCCAGGACCAGCAGGACGTCGGCGGCCACCGCGTCCGCGACGGAGGTGACGGTGCCGCTGAGCACCCCGCCGCCGGTGTCGTGGACCGGCGGCGGCAGGGGCGCGCCCGGCGCGAGGGTCAGGGGCAGGGCGGGGACGCAGATCCGCCGCCCGGCCGCGAGTTCGCCCACCAGCTCCGCGGCCTCGGCGTTGTCGCAGGCGACCGCGAGCAGGATCTCCGCCGCGAGGACGGAGCTCGTCAGGTACGGCACGGGCGCCACGGCCCGCCCCAGCTCCTCCAGGACGACGGCGGCCTCGCGGTGGCTCGCGCCCGCTCCGCCGAGCTTCTCGGGGACGAGCAGCCCGGCGGCCCCGATGGCGGCGGCCAGGGTCTGCCAGAGCGCGGGGTCGTGCGGACGGCCGGTCTCGGCGCGGGCGAGGACGCTCGCGGGGGTGCAGCGGTCGGCGAGCAGTGCCCGTACGGCCGCGCGCAGTTCCTCTTCGGTCTCGGAGTAGAGCAGGTCGTAGGGGGCGCCGGGGGCCGGCGGGCCGGGCTGGGGCGCCCGTGCTGACTGTGCCGTCATCGGGAGAGGTCCTTCCAGGCGGTGTCCTTGTCGTCGCGCGGTTCGGCGGGCAGTCCGAGGACGCGTTCGGCGACGATGTTGAGGAGGACCTCGCTGGTGCCGCCCTCGATGCTGTTGCCCTTGGCGCGCAGGTACCGGTATCCGGCGTCGCGGCCGGTGAAGTCGACGATCTCGGGGCGGCGCATGGTCCAGTCCTCGTACAGGAGGCCCTCCTCGCCGAGGAGTTCCACCTCCAGGCCGCTGATCTCCTGGTTGAGGCGGGCGAAGGTGAGCTTCATCCCGCTGCCCTCGGGCCCGGGCTGGCCGGCGGCGAGCTGCTGGCGCAGCCGTTCGCCGGTGAGGCGGGCCACCTCGGCCTCCACCCACAGGCCGAGCAGCTGCTGGTGCAGGGCGTGGGTGCGCAGCGCGGGCCGTTCGCGCCAGGCGGCGGCGACGGGGGCGATCATGCCTCCCTCGCGCGGGATCCGCATGCCGCCGATCGAGACGCGTTCGTTCATGAGGGTGGTGCGGGCGACGGCCCAGCCCTGGCCGACGGCGCCGAGGCGGTGGGTGTCGGGGATGCGGACGCCGGTGAGGAAGACCTCGTTGAACTCGGCCTCTCCGGTGATCTGGCGCAGCGGCCGGACCTCGACGCCGGGGGCGTGCATGTCGCACAGGAAGTACGTGATGCCCTGGTGTTTGGGCAGGGCGGGGTCGGTGCGGGCGATCAGGATGGCCCAGCGCGCGGTGTGGGCGCTGGAGGTCCACACCTTCTGGCCGTCGACGACCCACTCGCCCGCCGCCTCGTCGAGGACGGCGCGGGTGGCGAGGGCGGCGAGGTCGGAGCCGGCGCCGGGCTCGCTGAAGAGCTGGCACCAGACCTCCTCCCCCAGCCACAGGGGGCGCAGGAAGCGGCGCTTCTGCTCCTCGGTGCCGTACGCGAGGATCGTGGGGGCCGCCATGCCGAGGCCGATGCCGATCCGCCGGGGGTCGTTGTCGGGGGCTCCGGCGGCCTCCAGCTCGGCGTCCACGACGGCCTGGAGGGAGCGGGGCGCGCCGAGGCCGCCGAGTCCTTCGGGGTAGTGGACCCAGGCGAGTCCGGCGTCGAAGCGGGCGCGCAGGAAGTCGGCGGGTGCGGTGGCGGCGGGCGGGTGGGCGGCCAGCAGGGCCCGGGTGCGGGCGAGGAGCTCCTCGGCGTCGGGCGTCATCGGGCGGCTCCGTCCGGGGACGGTACGACGACCAGCCGGCCGGTGGTGGTGCCGTCGGCGAGGCGCTGGACGGCGTCGGCGGCCGCCTCGAGCGGGACGCGTTCGCTGACCAGGGGCTTGATCGCGCCCTGGGCGGCCAGGCGGGTGAGTTCGGTGTGGCAGGCGAGGACGGCGGCGGGGTCCTTGGCTGCGTACAGCCCCCAGTGCAGGCCGAGCACGGAGTAGTTCTTCACCAGGGCGTGGTTGAGGGCGGGGGCGGGGACGGTGCCGCCGGCGAAGCCGACGACGACGATGCGGCCCTCGAAGGCCACGCACTTGGCGGAGGCGGTGTAGGCGTCGCCGCCGACCGGGTCGTAGACGACGTCGGCGCCGTGTCCGCCGGTGAACTCCTTGACGCGGGCGGCGACGTCCTCGCCGGTGCGGTCGATGACGAGGTCGCAGCCGAGTTCCTCGGCGGTGCGGGCCTTGGCCTTGCCGCCGACGACGCCGATGACGGTGGCTCCGGCCGCCTTGCCGAGCTGGACGGCCGCGCTGCCGACCCCGCCGGCGGCGGCGTGCACGAGCAGGGTCTCGCCGCTCTGGAGGCGGGCCCTGCGGTGGAGGCCGAACCAGCCGGTCTGGTAGCCGATGTGCAGGGCGGCCGCCTCGGCGTCGTCGAGGGTGTCCGGGGCGGGGAGCAGGGCGCGCGCGGGGGCGGTCACGTACTCAGCGAACCCGCCGTGGGGCAGGCTGGGGGTGGCGATGACGCGCCGGCCGTCCTCGGTCAGGCCGCAGATCTCCACGCCGGGGGTGAAGGGCAGGGGCGGGCGGATCTGGTACTGGCCCCGGACCAGGAGCGCGTCGGGGAAGTTGACGTTGGCCGCGAGCACGCGCAGTCTCACCTCGCCCTCGCCGGGCACCGGTTCGGGGACCTCTTCGAGGCGCATGGCCTCGCGGGGTTCACCGGTCGTGTGTACTCGCCATGCCTGCATCCGGGGCCTCCAGCCGCCGTCGAGGGACCACGCTCCGCGGCATACTAAGCGGTCGCTTGCCTCCTTGGGAAGCCTTGGCAGGACCCTCCCCGCCACGCGGGCCCCGAACCGCCCGGGGGCCGGCCGCCTCTCCCCTGAACCGGACGGGCGGACGGGGCGTGCTCCAGGAGTGCCCGGAGATACCATCAACAGGCCGCTTGCACAGGGCATATGACGCACCAGGGGATCCAGCGCGCCCGGAGCCGACCGCCCCGGGCCCGCGCCACGCGTACACACCACGGGGGGAACCGAACGATGAACAGCACCCGCATGCGGAGCGCCGGCCCGGCCGCCGCCGCCCTCGTCCTGGCCGGGCTCGTCACCGCCGCCGGACCGGCCGCCGCCGCTCCGGCCTGCACGCCCCGCATCCAGGTCCTCGGCTCCCTCGGGTCGGGCGGCTACAGCGTGGGCAACGAGCAGACCGAGGGGGTCCTCGCCCTCGGCCCGGGCAACCTGTCCGCCGGCCTCTCCGCCGGCAAGCCCGTCTACTGGACCGGCACCCGGCTCCACAAGGTCCCGATGCCCGACGCCACCCTCTCGGGCGCGGTCCTCGGCGTGAACAGGGGCGGCCTGATGGTCGGCGCCGTCCGCGGCGGCGACGGCTACCTCTTCACCTACCGGGCGGGGGACGCCGCGATCACCCGGCTGCCCGGGAGCGACTGGCTGTCCGACGACGCCGACGTCAACGACGCCGGATACGTCGTCTCGCGCACCCGGCCGGGCCTGGGCACCGTGTGGAAGGACGGCCGGAAGGTGCGCGACCTGGCGCCGCCGGCGGACGCCGCCCCCGGCACCAGGATCGAGCTGGTCACCGGCATCAACAACAAGGGCGACGTCCTCGGCATGGCCCGCGAGGACTACGAGGTCCCGGAGACGGGCCAGCACCTGGAGGGGACCTACCCGGTGCTCTGGCCCGCCGACGGCGGACCGGCCAAGGCCCTCGCCCGCACCGCGAACGACGCCTACGTCCAGGACCTCGACGAGAGCGGCCGGATCGTCGGCTACGACTGGAACGGCATGGGGTACCAGTACACGCCCCTGACCTGGACGCCGCCCCACCCCGGGCCCGTCGGCGTCCCGGGCGTGCTGAACACCCACCCCTACGGCACCCTCGAGGCGATCAGCCCGACGTCCAACGTCTCCGTCGGCACCGCCATGTTCCACCCGGACCAGCAGACCCTCCCCGACCAGGCGCAGCTGTGGACGGGTACGGGCCCGCTCCTCGCGCTGCCCCGGCTCGCCGCGAACCGGGCCAGCGCCGCCTCGTCGGTGTCCGACGACGGCCGGGTCGGCGGCGCGGCCGTGAACGCGGGCGGCACCCTGAAGCCGGTGATCTGGACCTGCGCGACGAAGCAGGCGTATCTGCCGCAGTAGCCGCCGCCGTCGCGAGCATGGCGATCTGAGCGCCGGCGCGCTATCGATGCCCCCATGACGGACGACATCAGGCGCGGACTGCCCGCACCCCCGCCGCTCGGCGCGGCAGCCCTGCCCCCCGGCACGTACGGGGGGCAGGTGGTGCTCGTGACCGGCGGCGGGACCGGGCTGGGCAAGGCCATCGCCGCCGAGTTCGCGCGGCTCGGCGCGGACCTGCTGATCGCGGGGCGCCGCGCCGGGCGGCTGGAGGCGGCGCGCGAGGAGCTGGCGGCCGTGCCCGGTGCGGGCCGGGTGGCGGCCGCCGTCTGCGACATCCGGGACCCCGGGCGGGTCGCGGAGGTCTTCGACGCGGCCGAGGCCTCGCTGGGGCCGCCGGACGTGCTGGTCAACAACGCGGCGGCCAACTTCCCCAGTCCCGCCGAGGACCTGTCCCCCAACGCCTGGCGGGCGGTGGTGGACACCACGCTGACCGGCACCTGGTTCATGACCCGCGAGTTCGGCCGGCGCCACCTCGCGGCGGGCACCCCGGGGGCGATCGTCAGCGTCGGCGCCTCGTACGCCTGGACCGGCGGCCCGGGCTTCGCCCACAGCGCCGCCGCCAAGGCCGGGGTGAAGAACCTGGTGGAGACCCTCGCCGTGGAGTGGGGCCCGTACGGCATCCGCGTCAACGGGCTCGTACCCGGGCTGTTCCCGCACGCCGACATGACCGAGGACATCCGCGGCGGGCTGGAGCGCGCCGCCCCCGACGCCAAGGACGCCCGGCAGCCCGCCCTGCGGGTGGGCGCCCCGCGCGAACTGGGCTGGGCCGCGACCTTCCTGGCCTCGCCGTACGCCCGGTTCGTCAGCGGCCACACCCTGGTGGTGGACGGGGCGAACTGGCAGCGCCGGTCCCTGGTCCAGCCGGAGGTGGTCCCGGTCCGCGACCAACTGGGCCGCGGACCGTTCACCCCGGACTGACCGGCCGCGGGCCCGGGGCGGGGGTGTCGGTGGGGGGTGGCAGGATGACGGGTATGGATCTTGCCGGACTGACCTTCGAGCGCTGGCGCTCGCTGGACCTCGACGCCGCCCGCCGTCTCGCCGGGGAGGCCGCCTCGGGTGTGGGCGGGCGGGTGCGCCGGATCGAGACGGTCCGTCACCTCGGCGCGCCGCTGCACCGGGTGCTGATCGAGCGGGAGGGCCGTGACTTCGCCCTCGTGCCCGGCGGGCGCGTGCGGCTCGGCTTCGACCCGCAGGTGTGGCGGCCGACGCCCGAGCAGGAGGCCGACTACGCGGAGAGCCTGGCCGAGGGCTTCGGTTTCGCCCCGGACCTCACCTCCCATCTCGCCGGGGAGCTGAGCCCGGTGCGGACGGTGGAACTGGCCACCGTGCTGATGGCGGTGGAGGACGAGGCGCTGACGGGACCGCCGGACGACGTCCCGGCCGGGCTGGCCGGGCAGGGGATGCGGCTGCCGAGCGCCGACGAGTGGGAGCACGCCTGCGGTGCGGGGGCCCGCACCCTGTTCCGGTGGGGCGACACGTGCCCGCTGGACGAGGAGCCGTACGGCGGGGGCGGGATCCGCCACGAGCCGAACGCCTTCGGGCTGCACATCGCCTACGACAGCTACACCGCCGAGCTCAGCGGCGACCGCGAGGCGGTGCACGGCGGGGACGCCGGCTCGGCGGCCTGCGGCGGCTACGGCCGGCTGATGGGATGGCTGCCGCTGGCCACGGCGCAGCGCAACCCGGGCACGGCGGAGTTCGTGTACGGCCCGGAGGGGGAGGACGTGTGGGACGACTTCTCCGTGCGGCCGGTGCTCACGCTCCCCTGAACCGCGGGGGCCGGCGGGCGGCCTGGGCGCCGTAGCCCTCCCCGGCGTCCTCGGAGGTGAGGGTGAGGGCCGCGGTCATGGCGACCCGGTCGAGGGCGGCGGGCAGGGCGGCGTCGGCGTAGGAGTCGACCGCCCGTTTGATGCCCTGGACGGCGAGCGGGGCGTTCGCCGCGATCTCCGCCGTCAGGGCCCGGGAGGCGGCGTCCAGCTCCGCCCGGGGGACGACGAGCTGGACGAGGTTGAGGCGCTCGGCGACCCCCGCGTCGATCCTGCGGCCGGTCAGGGCGAGGTACTTGGCCCAGCCCGCGCCTGCCTCGCGGGCGATGCGCAGGTCGCCGCCGGCGTCCACCGCCACCCCGAGCCGGGCCTCGGGGAGGGCGAAGACGGCGTCCTCGGCGGCGATCCGGACGTCGGCCATCAGGGCCAGCTCGAAGCCGAAGCCGAGGCAGTACCCCTGGACGGCGGCGACCACCGGCTGCGGCAGGCGGGCGAGGACCGCGAAGCGCTCGTGGACCCAGCGGATGCCCTCGTAGTAGTTCCGGGTCCGCTCGGCCGCGGAGTCACCGGTGATGGCGCCGCCGGGGGCCGTCACGTCGATGCCCGCGCAGAAGGCCCGGCCCTGCGCCCGCAGCAGGACGGCGCGCACGCCGGGGTCGAAGCGGATCCGGTCGGCCAGCAGGCCCAGCTGCCGGGTGGACTCCCAGCTCCAGCCGTTGAGCTTGTCCGGGCGGCAGAGGGTGAGGAGCGCGATGCCGTCCTCGACGTCCAGCCGGATGCGCTCCGCGCCCTCGCCGATCTCCGTGGAGACTGTGTCGATCACCGTGTACCGCACCCCCGAAGCGAGCTGACGGTTCGTCAGCCTAAGGGGGTCCGGTCAGCGGGGGAAGACCTCGAACGCCACCGCCGGGCGGCCTCCGAAGCGGGCCGCCACCTGCTGGACGTTGCCGGTGAGGAAGTCGCGTACGTACTCCTCGGGGTCCTGGTCCGTCAGGGCGGTGATGTAGGCCTTGTGCTCCAGCAGGGACCGGACGGCACGCTCCAGGCCGGGGCCGGCCTCGACCGCGTGGGTGGGCGTGGACGTACCCGCCACCGCGACCCAGCGCACCCCGTTCCACGGCTCCAGGCCCTGCTCGGCGATGAGTTCGGGGAAGATCCACCGGTTGCCCGCGTCACCGGCGGCGTCCAGCACGGCCCGGCCGACGGCCTTGTGGTCGGGGGTGTTCCAGTAGCCCCCGCCGTCGCCCCCGCCCCACGTGTCCCGGTGGTTGAGGGTGATCACCAGTTCGGGGCGGTGGCGCCGAATGGCCGCCGCGATGTCCCGGCGCAGGCCGGGGCCGTACTCGACGACCCCGTCCCGGTGGTCCAGGAACTCCACCGACGAGACCCCGACGACCGCCGCGCTCGCGCGCTGCTCGGCCTCGCGCAGCGGGCCGCACTCGTCCGGGGCGACGCCGTCGATGCCCGCCTCGCCGCGGGTGGCGAGCACGTAGGCGACCTCGCGGCCGCCGTCCGTCCACGCCGCGATGGCGGCGGCGCAGCCGTACTCCAGGTCGTCGGGGTGGGCCACCACCGCGAGGGCGCGCTGCCAGTCGGTGGGCATGGGCTGCAAGGTCGGCTGCTGCGCAGCGTGTTCGGTCATACGCCGACCTTAGGCGACCGGAGGAGGGCGGGGGGCCGGCACCTCTGCCGGGCCGCGCCCCGTCACCCGCGCGACCGCGGAAGGGGACCTCAGGCGCCGTCGTGCACCAGGGCCAGGAGGCGGTCCAGGACGCGGGGGCCGCCCGCGCGGACGCCGTCGTGCTCGAACTCGTCCGTCACCCAGGTGCGCAGGCCGCGGATCGCGCGGGCCGTGGCCAGGGAGTGGGCGGTGTCCACGTACATGTCGTCGTGGTAGACGGCGGCCGCCACCGGCACCTCGTTGGCGGCGAGCCGGGCCGGGTCGTACAGCGGCTGCCAGCCGGTGCGGGAGGCGAGCAGTTCGGCGGTCTCGCGCAGCGGGGCGAGGCAGGGGTCGGCGGTGAAGTGCCACGGGTGGATGGTCTCGCCGGTGAACAGGAGCGGGTCGTCGCCCGCGAGGGCCTTGGCGGCGTCGAAGCGCGGGTGGCCGGCGCGGACCCGTTCGGCGGCCCAGGCGGTCGGGGCCGCCGGGTCCTGGGCGTAGATCGCCTCGTGGAGCAGCGCGTACAGCGGGTGCCCGGCGAAGGACAGCTGGGCGTGGACCCGTTCGAGGAAGGCGTCGGACAGGGCGGGGCCCGCCGGGGTGGGGACGAAGGCGTCCTCGAGGAGGTAGTGCAGCTGGTGGCTGCCGTCGCCGGCGCCGAGGAGCAGGCCGAGGGACTGGAAGGCCTCGACGGTGAGCCGGTAGCCGCCCGGGAGCACGGCCGGCTGCTCGGCGAGGTGGGCCGCGATGCGGCGGGCACGCTCGACGTCCATGGGGTAGCGGGCGTAGTGGGCCAGGTTCTTGCGCTCGATGCGGGGGTACGCGGCCTCGTACACCTCGGTCGCGTCGGCGTCGAGGGAGGGCAGTCCGCCGGTGATCAGGGCGGCGGCCAGACCCTCGGGCGCGGTGGAGAGGTAGTGGGTGGTGCAGAACCCGCCGAAGCTCTGGCCGAGCACGGTCCAGGGGGCGCCGCCGGTCAGGGCGGGGCGGATGGCCTCGGCGTCGCGGACGATGGAGTCTGCGCGGAACCGGGTGAGGTACGCGGCCTGCTCGGCGGGGGTGCCGCGCGCGGGCAGGGTCTGGCGGCTGACGGGGGTGGAGCGGCCGGTCCCGCGCTGGTCGAGGAGCAGCACCCGGTAGTCGGCGAGGGCCCGCTCCAGCCAGGCCTGGCGTCCGGTGAACCGCCGCGCCCCGAAGCCGGGGCCGCCCTCCAGGTACAGCAGCCAGGGCAGCCCCTCGGGGTCCTTGTCGTGCGCCACCACCTCGCGGGCGTACAGCTCGATGCGCTCCCCGCCGGGGCGGTCGTGGTCGAGCGGCACGGTGAAGTGGTGGTCGGTCAGGACGACACCGGGCTGGCGGTAGCTGCGCTGGAGGGTCACGGACGGCCCCTGGGGTCTGGGTGCGGATCCCCTTCCCCGCGCCGTCGCCGGGTCGCGGCGGGGCGGGGGGCCGGGGCTGGCGTCCCGGCCGAGTCTATGCGGTGCCGCCGACGGCCCGGGCCGGCCGGTGGGACCGGCCCGGGCCGGGGCTCAGAACTCGACGACCGAGCGGAGCACTTCGCCGCGTTCCATGCGGGCGAAGGCGTCCTCGACCCCGTCGAGGGGGATCGTCTCCGAGACGAAGGCGTCGAGGTCGAGCCGGCCCTGGAGGTAGAGGTCGATCAGGAGCGGGAAGTCCCGCTCGGGCAGGCAGTCCCCGTACCAGGACGACTTGAGCGCGCCACCGCGCCCGAAGACGTCCAGGAGCGGGAGCTCCAGCTTCATCTCGGGCGTCGGGACGCCGACCAGCACCACGGTGCCGGCCAGGTCGCGGGCGTAGAAGGCCTGTCGGTAGGTCTCCGGGCGGCCGACGGCCTCGATGACCACGTCCGCGCCGTTCCCGCCGGTCAGCTCCTGGACGGCCTTGACCACGTCCTCGGTACGCCCGTTGACGGTGTGGGTGGCGCCCAGCCCGCGCGCCCACTCCAGCTTCCGGTCGTCCAGGTCCACGGCGATGATCCGCGACGCCCCCGCCAGCCGGGCCCCGGCGACCGCCGCGTTGCCCACTCCCCCGCAGCCGATGACGGCCACCGAGTCGCCGCGCCCGACGTTGCCGGTGTTCAGGGCGGCGCCGAGGCCGGCCATCACGCCGCAGCCGAGCAGTCCGGCGGCGGCCGGGGAGGCGGCCGGGTCGACCTTGGTGCACTGTCCGGCGGCGACCAGGGTCTTCTCGGCGAAGGCCCCGATGCCGAGGGCCGGGGAGAGCGGGGTGCCGTCCTCCAGCGTCATGGGCTGGGTGGCGTTGTGCGTGGCGAAGCAGTACCAGGGCCGCCCGCGCTTGCAGGCCCGGCAGGTGCCGCAGACCGCGCGCCAGTTGAGGACCACGAAGTCACCGGGGGCGACGGAGGTGACGCCGGGGCCGACGGACTCGACGATTCCGGCAGCCTCGTGGCCGAGGAGGAAGGGGAACTCGTCGTTGATGCCGCCCTCGCGGTAGTGCAGGTCGGTGTGGCAGACCCCGCAGGCCTGGACCTTGACGAGGGCTTCTCCGGGCCCCGGGTCGGGCACGAGGATCGTGGTCGTCTCCACCGGTGCGCCCTTGCTCCGCGCGATGACCCCTCGTACGCGATGTGTCACGTCGTACCCCGTTCTGTTCGGATCGGTCTGGATCATCGAACGTACACGGGCGCGGCCCGCCAAGGGAGTTGTGCGGACCGTCGCGTCACCCCCCGCCGCCGGTTCCGGCCAGACCGGCGGCACGGCGGCGCGCAGCGCCGCGACGAAGGCCACGACGGCGGGATGCGCACCGGCACCGCTGCGGAACGCGACCTTGGTGCGGCGTTCCATGTGCAGGCGGGTGAGGGCGATGTCGGGGGGCGGAGGCCCCGGTACGCCCAGCTGCGGGACGACCGCCACTCCCTGCCCGGCCGCGACCAGCGCGAGGACGGTGTCGAACTCGTCCACCTGGTGCCGGATCCGCGGGGTGAACCCGGCCGCCTGGCACGCCCGCACGGTCATGGCGTGGCAGAGGGTGCCGGGGGTGGCGGTGATCCAGGGCCCGTCCTGCTGGGTCCGCAGAACGGCGCCCTGGTCGGGGCCGACGGCCGGGGGCGGGCCGGCGGGGGCGGCCAGGTACATCGCCTCCCCGCACAGCGGCCGGGTGGCGAGGCCCGGCTCGGGCGGCGCGGGGACGAAGTCGTACTCGTGGACCAGGGCCACGTCCAGGTCCCCGGCGCGCAGCGCGTGCGCGACCGCCGCCGGGTCGGTCTCGCGGACCATGGGCTCCAGCCCCGGGTGGCGCCGGGCCAGGTGGAGGAGGGCGGCCGGGACCATGGCCCGGGTGGCGGTGGGGAAGGAGCCGATGCGCAGGACCCCGGCGAGGCCGCTGCGGGCCTCCGCGAGGTCGGCGTCGGCCTGTTCGAGCCGTTCCAGGACTGCTTCGGCGTGCCGGACGAGGTTCTGGGCGGCCGGGGTGAGGCGGACTCGGCGGCCGGTGCGTTCCAGCAGGGGCAGGCCCGCCTCGCGTTCGAGGACGGCGAGCTGCTGGGAGACGGCGGACGGGCTGAAGGCGAAGGCTTCGGCCACGGCGGCGATGGTGCCGCGGCGGGCGAGCTCGCGCAGGAGGCGCAGGCGGCGGACGTCGAGCATCGGCTCAGCTTACGAATGGGGTAAGGAACGCGAACTGGATTCGGCGCTCGCTCCGGACGAAGCTCTTCTGCATGCGACAGGAAACGACACAGGGCGGGCAATCCGTCCATGGAGCCCCCGGTGACTTCGGCGGGATCCACGTCCCGCTCGTGACCCCCTTCACGGCCGGCGGGGAGATCGCCGCCGGGGCGCTGGAGGCCCTCGCCCACGAGGTGCTCGACGCCGGTGCCGCCGGGATCGTGGCCCTCGGCACCACGGGCGAGACGGCCACCCTCGACGAGGAGGAGTGCGACCTCGTCACCGAGGTCTGCGCCCGGGTCTGCGGGGAGCGGGGCGTGCCGCTCACGGTGGGGGCGGGGGCGAGCGGGACCCGGGCGAGCGAGGCGGCACTGGCACGGCTGGCACGGTGGCCGCAGGCCCGGGCGGCGCTGGTGACCGTGCCGTCCTTCGTCCGGCCGTCGGCGGCGGGCGTGCTGGCGCACTTCACGCGGCTGGCGGAGGTGAGCCCGCTGCCGCTGATCGTGTATCACATCCCCTACCGGACGGGGCAGCCGCTGGACGCGGCCGCGTTGCGCGCGCTGGGCTCGCTCCCGCGGGTGGCCGGGGTGAAGTACGCGGCGGGCGGGATCGACGCGGAGACGGTGGCGCTGCTGGGCCGGCTGCCGGACGGGTTCTCGGTCCTGGCCGGGGACGACGTGTACGCGTCGCCGATGCTGGCGCTCGGCGCGAAGGGCGCGGTCCTGGCCTCGGCCCATCTGGCGACGCAGCGGTTCGTGGAGCTGGAGGCGGCCTGGCGGGCCGGCGACGCCGGGCGGGCCCGGGTGTTGGGGCATGCGTTGGCGCGGGTTTCGGCGGCGGCTTTCGGGGAGCCGAATCCGGCGGTGGTCAAGGGCGTCCTGTACGCGCAGGGCCGGATCCCCACCCCGGACGTGCGCCTGCCGCTGCTGCCCGCCTCCCGGCTGGCCGTGGAGGCCGTCCTGGTGGAGCTGGCCTCCCTCTGAGGGTTCACAGGGGAGCGCAAATGTCCGGTTGCGAGCGATTCGCCTGCCTCGGGCGGGTCGCCCGAATAGGCAGCATCGCGCCGCGAATTGACCGTATTGGTCTCGGCGGCCTCAAACCTCTGGGGCCCGTGATGTGAGTCACGCGGGAGCGGTCAACATCAATTCACCCGGAACAGCCGATTCCCTTTCCCCGGAAAGGGAATCGGCCTTTTCGTGATCCGTACGTCATGGTCATTTACCGGACAACGGACGGGAAGTCGATCTCCGGGTGGAATTCGCGTCTTGTTCCCGCCCCGCGCACTCGCCTACGGTCACCCTCATTCCCGGCGGCCGACTGCCGAATCCGGCCGCCGCCGGGGCTCTCCCGTACCCCCACGTGAGGAACAGCGCCATGCCCGGACAGGGAAAGCACCGTCGGCCGAAGCAGAACCGGATCGCCCGCAAGCTGGCCGTCGCCGGCACGGGCGGGGCGGCCCTCGCCCTGCCGCTGATCAGCGCCACCACGGCCGGTGCGGCCGGCACGCAGCCGGCTGCGGCGCCGCTCGTCAAGGCGACGGTGGAGAAGGCCGCGCCGCAGAAGCCGGCCGCGGAGAAGGCCTCGGCGAAAAAGGCCTCCACGGAAAAGGCGGCGGCCCCCCTGACCTATTCCGTGGTCAACGGCGACACCCTGACGAAGATCGCGGCCGAGCATTCCGTGAACGGCGGCTGGCAGGCGCTCTACGCGGCCAACCGCAACGCCATCGGCGCGAACCCCTCCGTGATCCGCCCCGGCCTCAGACTGAGCATCGGCGCGGCGGCCAGAGCGGCAGCGGCGAAGCCCGCCGCCAAGCCGGCCACCACCTACGCGAACAATCTCGACGGCTGGATCCGGCAGTCGCTGGACGTCATGGCCAGGCACGGAATTCCCGGCAGCTACAACGGAATCCACCGCAACGTGATGCGCGAGTCCTCGGGCAACCCCCTCGCCATCAACAACTGGGACTCCAACGCCGCGGCCGGCATCCCCTCCAAGGGCCTGCTCCAGGTCATCGACCCGACCTTCCGCGCCTACCACGTGCCCGGCACGTCCCTGGACTCCTACGACCCGGTCGCGAACATCACGGCCGCCTGCAACTACGCCGCCGCCCGCTACGGCTCGATCGACAACGTCAACGGCCCGTACTGACGGCCCGGCGGCGGCCCACCGTCACACCGGCCGGCGGGTCCCCCGCCGGCGCAGGGCGCGGGCCAGGGTGGCGACGGGTGCCGCCAGTCCGTACCCGGTGTCCTTGCGCAGGGCGCCCGCGCCGGCCCGCTCCACGGCGGCCAGCTGGTGTCCCATCAGCTCCGTCATGGCGCCGACCACCGGCCGCAGTCCCGGTTCGGTGAGGTCGAGGATGCCGTCGACGGCGGCCAGGCGGGCACGGGCGCGCCCGCACTCCGCGGCCAGGAGGCGGCGGACGGCGGGGGTGTCCCGAGCCTGTTCGAGATCGGCGCGGGTGACGGAGTGTTCGGCGAGGCGGGAGCGCGGGATGCACAACCGCCCGTCGGCGAGGTCGCCGGCCAGGTCGGCGAGGAAGTCGACCCGCTGGGCGGCGTCCACGAAGCGGCGCCAGCCGGCGGCCTGCCCGGCGTCGGGCCCGCCCCGGTACTGGAGGCCGGTGAAGACGAGGACCCCGGGCCAGGCGTAGGCGTCGAGGTAGGCCTGGAAGTCCTCCTCGTCGGCGAACCCGTCGAAGGCGGCCTCGGCGGTGGCGGCCCCGTCGAGGAAGCGGGTGACCCACTGCCCGGGCAGGCCCCGGGTGCGGACGGCATGGGCGTAGGCGCGCAGCAGCGGGTCGGGGCTGTCGCCGGTCTCCAGGGCCGACTCGGTGCGCCGGGCCAGCTCGGCGAGTCCGGCGGCCCGGGCGCCGGGGGTGCCGCTCTCGGCCACGTCGTCGACCAGGTTCATGAAGGCCAGGCCCGCCGCCAGCCAGGGCACCAGGGGCGGTTCGGCCAGCAGGCGCAGGGTGAGGTAGGGGGCCGGTTCGCGGCGCAGGACCCGGCGGGCGGCGTGGGTGAAGTCGGCCCGCAGCCGGGGGTCGGTGATCCCGGCCCGGGTGAGGGTGGTGCGCCAGCTGGGCATGGTGGGGCGTGCTCCTCGAACCGTGTCCGCCGTACGCGCGGGACGCGCGTACGGGTGTGCGGATACACGATGTCAGGAGCGGTAGACCTTCTTCACGTTGCCCTGGGTGTCGGCGTACACGTAGCCGCCGCGCCCGTACTCGTCGGTGAGGTAGGGCCGCATGGAGGCGGTCGCGTCGAACAGCCAGGGCTCGACGATGACGTACCGGGAGGTCGGCTTGTCGACGCCGAGTTCCTGCTGGGCCCGTTCGAGGAGGCCGGGGAGGGCGTCCCACTTCACGGTCGCCATGTCGATGAGCGGCTCGTCCTTCTTGACGGTGCCGCCGGGGCCGTCGTTCGTCACCTGGCCGTCGCGGTACTCGTACCGGTCGAAGGTGTCGGCGCCGGGGGCGGTGGGGATGGAGGCCAGGACGTACCCCTCGTAGACCGTCATCTCCACGAACGCGGTGGTGCCGGTCTTCTGCTTGAACGCCTCGACGACGGTGCGGACCTTGTCGGGGGCGAGCAGGCTGCCCTTGGCCGCGGCGGCGCTGCCCTGCGGCTTGGGCGTGGCGGCCCTCGGGGTGGAGGGGGTGATCCCCGCGGGGGTGGCGGCGGCGGGGGTGGCCGGGGCGGCGCCCTTCGCGTCGGAGCCGGAGGACCTGCCGTCGGGCAGCGCCTGGACGAGGCCGACCACGCCGCCGGTGAGGGCCAGCGCGAGGAGGGCGCCGATGAGCGCGGTGCGGGTGCGCGGCCGGGCGGAGGCCGGGGGTACGGGCGCGGTGGCCGCGTACGGGGACCCGCCCCCGGGGGTGAACGGCCGGGCGTCGGACACCGTGGGCGGCGGACCGTACAGCCCGGCGCCCGCGGCCGGCGCGGCGGCGGCCCCCGCTGCACCCGGCGTACCGAGAGCGGCGCTCGCGCCCCGGAGCAGCGCTTCCAGCTCCGCGCCGTCGGGCCGCGCGGCGGGATCCCGTACGAGCAGCCGTTCCAGTACGGGCCCCAGCGGGCCGGAGCGCACCGGCGCCGGGATCGGCTCGTCCAGCACGGCGACCACGGTGGCCAGGCTGGTGGCCCGGCGCAGCGGGTGCGTCCCCTCGGCGGCCACGTACAGCAGCATGCCGAGCGACCACAGGTCGGAGGCCGTCAGGCCCTCCTCGCCCCGGCACCGCTCGGGCGCGATGTACTCGGGCGATCCGATCAGCACCCCGGTGGAGGTGAGGGCGGTCGCCCCGTGCAGGGCGGCGATGCCGAAGTCGGTCAGCACGGCCGACCCGTCGGGCCGCAGCAGGACGTTGGCCGGTTTCACGTCCCGGTGGAGGATGCCCTCCTCGTGGGCGGCCCGCAGCGCCGACAGGACGTCGAGCCCGAGCCGCAGCACCTCCGGGAGCGGCATCGGCCCGGCGGCCAGCCGGTCGTGCAGCGAGCCGCCCTTGAGCAGCTCCATCACGATCCACGGGTGGCCGTCGGTACCCGGCGCGGGCTCGACGATGTGGTGGATCGTCACCACGTTGGGGTGGGCGAGGCGGGCCAGGGCCCGCGCCTCGCGGATGGCGCGCTCGCGCAGCTGGACGGCGAGCTCCGGCAGGGCCGCGGCGGTGGCGGGGTCCGGCGGGCGCACCTCCTTCAGGGCGACCTCGCGGTGCAGCGCGATGTCGCGGGCGCGCCACACCGTCCCCATGCCTCCGGCGCCCAGGGGGCCGATCAGTTCGAAACGGCCGTCGATCAGCCGTCTGCCGGCCTCACTCATCTCCATGGGCGGTCATCGTAGGCCCCGCCACCGTCAGCAGCGGAGGCGGTCCTCCGTCACGGTGCCCTGCGCGGTGGACACCGTACGGTCGTAACAGCCGCCGCCGGTGTCCGTCCCGTACAGCCGGTAGCGCTCGGTGCTGGTGCCGACGGCGTGGCGCTGCTCGCGCGGGACGTTGGCGGTGTACGAGGCGTCGCCGGTGTACCGGTCGTCGAGGTGGGAGCGGCCGGCCGGGCGGCCGCCGCGCAGGGTGAGGGTGTCGGCCCGGTCGCCGAGGGACAGGACGGTGCGCAGCCGGTCGCCGGCGCCGAGGGTGGTCTCGCCGTCCATCGTGTACGTGCGGGCCGTGCGGGTGGTGGTGTCGCCGCGGGTGACGCTCTCCTCGTCGGTCCAGGAGGCGTCGAGGGCGTCCCGGGCCTCGCCGTCGGTCCAGCGGTGGGCGGAGGTGTGGGAGACGGCCCGGGTGACGGTGGTGGTGACCCGGCCGCGGGAGGTGTCGAGGTGTCCGGTGGCGGTCAGGCGGTGGGCGCCGTCGGTGTCGAGGCGGTGTTCGCCGCCGGGGGCGGCGGGGGTCCACCGGGAGGAGCCGGTGGGGGCGCCCTCCTCGTGGCGGGTCAGGGCGCCGGTGACGACCTGGCGGCCGTGGTCCTGCCAGAGCAGCAGGCTGGCCGGGGTGTTCCAGCCGGCCTGGCCGGCCGGCACGCCCGCGACGGACACCTCGACGCGGTGCGGGCGGCCGTCGTTGAAGAGGGCGGCGTAGGGGGTGAGGTCGTAGACGATCGGCTGGACGTCGAAGGCGCGGGGGCCGGGGGTGACGTACCAGAGGAAGGGGTTGGACCAGCCGCCGGTCCACACGGTCGGGAAGGGCGCGGCAAGGCCGGCGAGTCGTCCGTCGACGGAGATCCGCACCTCGCGGTGGGGGCCGTCGGCGGCCTTGCACGAGTAGGGCGCCGCGTCCGGGACGGTCATGTACCAGTACTCCTCGCAGCCGCCGCCGGAGCCGGTGGCGTACACCTCGGCGAGGAGCCGTTCGGTGTTGCGGGGGGGTGGTGACGGCGGGGGTGGTCAGGGGCAGGACGCGGTCCGGGGTGTCGGGGGCGGGGTGGTGCCGGTCGGCGGCGTAGAGGGTGAGGGTCACCTTGACGTCGATGACGCCGGTGTAGGTGTCGTTGACGACGTTGCCGATGAGCATCTCGACGGGCTGCGGGCGGCTGAGGACGTCGCGGTAGCGGGTGACGTCCTTCTCGACGGACCAGGCGATGCCGTCGGGCGAGGGCTCGGGGGTGGAGGTGCGCAGGATCTCGACGCCGCCGAGGGTGAGGTTGCCGAGGCGGTCGTACTGGCGGCCCTTGACCTTGCCGTCGAGGCGCAGGACGGCTTTGGCCCAGTCGGAGCGGCCGCAGCCGGTGGGCGGGGTGTAGCTGCCCCGGTAGGGGGTGAAGTCGCTGAACCGGGCCTCGGCCAGGGTGACCCGGCAGGACCGGGTGGCGGGGCGTTCGACGGGCGGGGCGGCGGTGAGGGGGTCGTGCCAGTCGGTGCCGAACTCCGCGGGCGGGACGGGTCCGGCGCTCGCCGGTCCGGCAGCGGCAGCGGCGGCCGCGGGTCCGGCCAGGGCCCCGGCGGCGAGGGTGAGCGCGCCGAGCAGGCCCATGATCCTGTGTCGTCTCATGGGCCCGCAGTGAAACGCCTCGCGGCCCGCCGCCGCCAGGGCCCGTGGACGCCGGGTGGCGGGAAACCGACGGTGTCAGCGCCCGGCGGGCAGCACCACGACTCCGTCGTCGTCCACGTACACGGTGTCGCCCGGGCGGAAGACGACCCCGCCGATGGTGACGGGCTCGTCGACCGCGCCCTCGCCGGTCTTCCCGCTCTTGCGGGGGCACGTGCCGAGCGCCTGGACGCCGAGGTCCAGGCGACCGAGGGCGACGCTGTCGCGGACCGCGCCGTTGACGACGAGCCCGGCCCAGCCGGAGCGCTGGGCGGCGCCGGCGATGAGGTCGCCGACCAGCGCGGTACGCAGCGAGGCGCCGCCGTCCACGACGAGGACGGCGCCCTCCCCGGGGGTGTGCAGGAGCTCGCGCAGCAGGGCGTTGTCCTCGTGGCAGCGCACGGTGCGCACGGGCCCGGCGTACATCCGCCGGCCGCCGATCCGGCGGAACGGGGTGGCGCAGATGCCGAGGGCCTCGCCGTGTTCGTCGTACAGGTCCGCGGTGGGGGCGGGGGTGACGCTCATGTGGTTCCGGACTCCTCGCGTGTCGTGCGTCGCGCGCCGCCCAGCTTAGGCCGTGGCGTGGCCGGCGGCCTGTACCGGGCGGCTGTCGGGGAGCGGGGCGGCGGTCTGGGCCGCGGGGGCGGTGCGGGTGAGCAGCAGCACTCCGCGCGTGGCCGCGAGGGCTCCGGTGGCGGCGAGCAGGATCCCGAGCGCGCCGTGCTGGAGGCGTTCGCCGAGCAGCACCATGCCGATGGCGGCCGCGGCGAGCGGGTTGGCCAGGTTGACCACGGCGAGCGGGGCGCCGAGCCCGCCCCGGTAGGCGCGCTGGGAGAGCAGCATCCCGCCGACGGCGAAGACCACCACGAGCAGGGCCACGGTGACCACCCGGCCGCTGAGCAGGGCGCCGCCCCGGCCGCCCGCCACGGCCACGGTCTGGGTCAGGGCGGAGGCGACGGCGGAGGCCAGCCCGGAGGCGGTGGCGTGGCGCAGCCCCGGGCCGGGGTCCCGGCGGGCGGTGAGCAGGACGATCGCGGCGACGGTGGCGCCGGACACGGCGAGCGCCTCGGCCAGGGAGAGGGTGTCGTCGGGGGCCGGCCCTGAGGCGGGGAGCAGCAGCAGGCCGAGCCCGGCGACGGTGGCCAGGGTGCCCCGCCACTCGGTGGCGGCGACCCGCCGCCCGGCGCCGCGCGCGCCCAGCGGGACCGCGGCGACCAGGGTGAGGGCGCCCAGCGGCTGGACGAGGGTCAGCGGGCCGTAGCGCAGCGCGGCGGCGTGCAGCAGTGCGGCGGCGGCGTTCAGTCCGGCCGACCACCACCAGGCGCTGTTGCCGAGCAGGGCCCGGGCGGTGCGGGCGACGGCCCGGCGGGCGAGGCGCTCCTGGGCGACGGCGGCGGCGGCGTAGGTGACGGCGGAAGCCAGGCAGAGGGCGACGGCGAGGACGGTGGCGTTCACGGCCGGGCCCCCGCGGAGACGGCGACGGCGGGGACGGGAGTCCGCCCGGC
>NZ_JBEZKZ010000062.1:0-44274 GCF_040651895.1 Streptomyces sp. NPDC048352 | reverse complement strand
GCCTCGCTGCGCTCGGCCGGGGCGCCTTCGGCGCCTGTCCCTCCGCTTCGCTCCGGGACAGTGGACCGCCTCGCTGCGCTCGGTGGGGCTCGGCTTCGCCGAGCCAGGGCTGCCCCTTCGGGGCGGGGTCCTTCGCTGCGCTGCGGACTGTTCAGGGTTCCGCTGCGCTCCACCCTGAACTGCCTGCTTCGCAGGCTTGGGTGACCCCGTTTCGCGGGGTCCCGGTCTTCTGCCCGTTGGGTGGGTCCGCTCCGCTCCCCCACCCCGGTCCTTCCGGCTCCGCCTCCAGGACCAGCCCAGCCCGCTCCGCGGGGCCGGCAGCGCACCACGACCCGGGGGTCGGCTACCTCTGTCGAAACCGGGGCTCACGCCCGTTCCAGACCAAGGTTCAGCGTTGTTTTCTGAAGTAGCCCTTCCGATGGCATCTGTAGAGCACCCAGGCAACGAGGACGGCCCATACCGCGAGGAATGCCCATTTAAACCACGGGGGGCCATCGGGCCGGCTGTCTTGCGCGAGTAGGAAGACGGAGGTCATCAGTGCTGTCATGTCCTTGCCGGTACCCCATGGTGCGGCCAGCACACAGCCCCCGCCGTTCCGCCTTCACCTCCAGATCGAGGGCCCGCAAGCGGGCCCAAGCTGCTGGCTGATCCGTTCGATGCGGTCGGCCTGCCACCCGTAGATTTCGCTTCGCTCAACGGGGGAATCACAATCCGCTATCGATACCAGTCACGGCCGGCGGGCCAAGCGGAGCATCAGACTCTGAGATGCCCGCCTCCTTCAACGCAGCCGTCACGATCCCCATCGCATCGAGCTCCGCCTCGTACCTGTCCGGAGCCTCAACCTCAAGCCGGACGGAGAAAGTCCCGTCATCATTCACGGTCAACAGACGCAACCCCTCATTCTCACTGACCTCCGTATGCCGTGACGCCAACTCCCGCTCCACGACACAGCGCACGGCATCAGCAACACCCGACACAAACGTACCGGGGACCGTAATGACGAAGCTGGTCACAGCAACTCCTCACACAGAACGAAACACCAGCCCCCGTCAGCTACCCCAACTCTTCATAAAGAACCCGCACCATGCCATCCCGCACGCGCAGACCGACCCCTCCACTCCCCTGACCACACCCACCCACAACCAGACCCAGACGCCTCAAAAGGCGAGTGCTTCAAAATGAGTGACAGATACAATCTGGACTGACTGCGTGCCCGCCCCACAACGCAAGGCCGCCGACCGCCTAAACCCGTACGCCCCCCCAGCAGCCTTTCGTCGGCCCGTCCACATCAGGGCACCCCCTGCCCCACCATCACCAAGGCCGAACAGAACACCCACCACCCACGTCCGAGTGGCCTTGGCACACCGCCCGTCGAGACAGCCGAGACACGGGACAGGGCCAGAGAGAAGGACCACGTCACCTCATCCGAGAACGCACATACCAGGACAGCCAAAAGGACACTCCTCATGCCCAACCTCACCCCGACATGTTCGGCCCCCTCGTTCAGCCCATCAGTGACCTTGCCAACGGCGTCATCAGCGGCGGCATAAGCGGAACCATCACACAGGACATGGTCAGCCAAGCCCAGCAGGTCAAGCCCGGCATAGACCAGGCCAACAGCTAACCACTCGACCAACCTGGATCCCCGATAGTGCCCGCCCAGGGCGCCCACAAGCCACCAGGCACTACCTACAGAACGCCCCGCCCACACCGGCCCGACGTCAGCCGGCCGCGGCAGACGGGCCGCGATCAAAGCGCGGCACATCTGCCCCGTCACATCCACGCACAGGCACAGGCACAGCCACAGGCAGGCACAGGCGCTTGAAGCCCACCATGGCGGAAAACTCCGCCGTAGTCCGATAACCCGGTCGGCACTGACCTCGACCACCAGCTCCGGATAAACCATCCAGCACGTCGCGACCACCCCACATAGCAACGCCCCCGGCTCCCTCTCAAAAGCGCCCGGAGCCAGCGGGGCAGGTGCACCGCAACCCGGCGGCCCTAATCCGGGCACAGCGCGACCGTACGGCCGACGAAGCACAGACGGCCCACCACGTCACGGCGCTACGAGGACAAGCAGCCGCAGGCAGGCAGGCAGGCAGGCAGGCAGGCAGGCAGGCAGGCAGGCAGGCAGGCAGGCCAGGATGCCCTTCATCGCGCCGATGACCGTTTCAGTTGTTCCGTCCAACACTCCAGCCACCCACGCCCCGCGGCCAGGTCCACCGTCATCGGGCACAGCGACCACGGCGCCGCCAGAGCGCGGGTGCTGAACACTTCCTCCAGCAGCCGCGCGCCGCTGCGAATACGGCGCGTCAACAGCTCCACCCCGTCCCGCTGCAAGACATCCAACGCCACGACGCAGGCCAGCCACCACGCGGCCAGGCCGGCGGCGCTGCGGCCGCCGGCCACGGCGCGGCGCTACAACACCTCGAACGACAGCCCAGCCTGCTTCCGCATCCCACACCAGCAGCTCCCCATCGAGCACCAGGCAGAGCAGCAACCGCTCCCCGGCCGCCGCCACCCAGGTCCGACCAACAATCCAGCACCAAGACCCCCGCCGAGTCCGGAACAGCACCCGACCACCCGGGCCCGCCCCGGTGAACAGCAGCACCCGGTACCCGCCGAACCTCTACTCAAAGGCCACCCCGACCACAGCACAGCCAGCCCCGGCAGCCGCTCCGCAGCCTGCACCAGCATCAGCTCCACCCGCGGCCCGACCACCATCCCCCCGCAGCCTCCCCCGCAGTCGCCCGCCCATTCCCTTTCCAGGGTCGGCCTGACCGGCACAGGACGGACTGTCGGGAGCGGCTGCGCGTGGCACGCGCCGCACTGGCGGTCGCGCATGCAGCCATGGTTACGTCGCCTCGACCGTGTCCACCGCGGTGAGGGGCCATTGCCTGGCGGCGGTCATCGGGGGCTGTCCTGCCTGCGGAGCAGGAGCAGTACGGCGGCAACCGATACCGCGGCGAGGACCACCGAGATCCACATCACCTGGTGGAACGCGGAGGCGTGGACCGACGCCAGGGTGTGGGCCTGGTCCGGGTACTGGGCGAAGAGGTGCTTGACGTCGCCCGAAGCCAGTTCGTCAGCCGCGGTGGCGGCGTTCAGGTCCGAGGGCAGAGGGGTTTGCGCGAGCCGCGTGTGGACGAAGGAGGCGACCAGGGCGACGACGACCACGGAGGCGAGGGATTCCGCGGCGAGCCGGATGGTGTTGAACATCCCCGCTGCCATCCCCGCTGAGGTGTTCGGCACGGAGCCGACGGCGGCACCGTCCATGACTCCGTTGAGCACGCCGACACCGGCTCCGGTGACGATCAGGGGGAGCGCCAGCACCCACAGGGGGCTGTCGCCCTCGGCGAAGGTCAGGCCGAACGCGCCGGCGCCGATGAGTGTGAGGCCGCCGGCCAGGATCAGCCGGAGGGGCATTCCCGCGGCGCTCAGCCTGCCGGACACCATCGGCACCAGGAAGATCGGAACGGTGAGCAGCAGGATCCGCAGACCGGCCGCCCCGTTGCCCAGTCCGCCGACGCTGAAGAGGAAGGCGGGCAGCAGCAGGAGCAGGCCGATGAATCCGAACGCGAACTCGATGTTGACGAGGTTCACGGTCAGGAACTGCCGGTTCGAGAAGAGGCTCAGTTCGAACATCGGGTTGCGCGTGCGTCGCTCGTGGACGACGAACAGGACGAAGGCCAGTGCCGCGCCTGCGAACAGGGCGATCGTGCGCGCGCCCGCCCACCCGGACTGCGGGCCCTCGATCGTGCCGATCGTCAGCAGCAGGAGAGCGACGGTGAACAGGCCCGCGCCCGGAAAGTCGAACCGGCTGCCCTTGCGGTTGCGCGACTCGGGCAGCCGGAGGGAGCCGAGCAGCCCCACCGCCACGATGACGGCGTGGAAGCCGAACACCGCTCGCCAGTCGAGGAGTTGCGCGATCACGCCGCTGATGGTGGGGCCGAGTGCGAGCCCGGCGCCGATGACCACTCCGACCAGTCCGAAGGCCTTGGCCCGGGCCGGGCCGTCGAAGGCGTTCGCGACGATGGCCGTCATCGACGTCACGATGGCGCCGGCGCCGATCCCGGCGGCGGCCCTGGCCACGTCGATCACCAGGGTGTCCTGGGCCAGGATGGTGGCCAGCAGGGAGACCAGGTACATGCCGGCTCCCAGGCGGAAGATCCGGCGCCTGCCGTACTGGTCGGCGAGTACGCCCGTCGCGAGCATGGTGCTCGCCGCAGCCACGTTGTAGGCGTTGACCACCCATTGGAGGGGGGCGAGGCCACCACCGAGGTCGGTGCCGATCGCGGGTAGCAGCAGCGGTGTGCCGCTGACGCCGAGGGGGACGATGACGACCGCCACCGCGGCCACCGCGAGCACCGGCCAGGACGGCCCGCGGTGCGCCGGGGTGTCGTCGGCGCCCGTGGGGAGGACGGACTCCGTGCTGGTCACTTGTGGGACCCCTGTCTGTGAGTTCTGGTCTTACGCGGCGAGGGAGCCCGCGAACGAGGCGATGGCGCGTACGAGCGAGTTGGCGGGCAGGTCGGCGAAGAGGACGTCGTGGTGGCTCAGTGCCTTGTCCTCGACGAGTTCGAGACGGCTGATGGCCGACAGCCGGGTGAGTTCCTTCGCGGAGTCGAGCGAGGAGCCGTTGGTGAACGCGGAGGCGTAGGCCAGTACCGGGACGTCGATCCGCGCGGTGTGCAGGCCCCGCAGGCCGAGCAGCTCGGTGGTCCCGCTCTGCTCCAGCGAGTCCGCGGCGATGAGGTCGAGCAGCGTGCGGTTGAGGGTGTACCACTGGAACGCACCCGCGCCGAGGGAGTGGGCGTGGGCGACGGTACCGAGCCGGGTCGGTCCGTCCTGCACCCAGCTGCCGCCGTCGAAGTGCCCGGCCGTCACGCCGTAGCCGGCCTTGGCGTTGCCGAGGTTGACCAGGGCGGCGAACACTTCGTGGTTGGTCGCCGAGGCCGGTACGGGGTAACGCGCGGGCAGGTGGGCGGCCAGCGGTGAGAGGGCGGTGGGCTGTTCCAGGAGTGCCCTGGCGGCCAGTTTGTAGAAGAGCGCGGCGGTCTCCGGCGGTCCGTCGAAGCCGAGGGTGGCCGAGGTGGAGCTGTCGGTCTCGAACACCCCGCCCGTGCGGATGCCGCCCAGCCAGCCGCGCGCCGTGTCGAGGTCGATGCCGAATTCCATGCCGGCGCCGCGGAAGGCGTTGAGCGCGCCTCCGTCGACCAGGACCAGGCCGTCGATGCTCCGGTGGCCGCCGACTCCATCGAAGTCCCAGGACGCGTAGTGCACGACCTCGGCGGCGCCCACGGAGTGGCCGCCGAGCAGGACCTTGCGTCCGCCTTCGGCGGCTGCCGCGATCGCCACCCGGATGTCGTCGACGAGGACCTGCAGGCCCCATTCGGCGTACTCGGCGAAGTGTGCCGGGTCAGGGCGCCGGTAGCGGCCTTCGAGGTAGTAGGCGAGGGCCTGGTCGAGCGGTGCGTCGGTCCGGGAGGTGTCGGTGAGGAACACCTCTCGCCGGTCCATCGCCCAGAACTGCACTCCGGGCGCGACCGCGGCAACGGTCCGGCCGAGGCTGGTGAAGCCGGCGGCCGCGCCTTCCTTGCCGCCGAGGAACAGCACGACGGTCGAGGCGGCGGGGTCGCCGATCTTCAGCAGGCCGATCGAGGCGTCCGTGCCGTTCCGGTCCGGCACCGGAAGGGTCACGTACTCCTCGCGCCACGGGTAGGACGAGGTCGTCTGGACTGCATCCGTCATGGGTGATGCCTTTCGGTGGGTTCGGGATTCCGCGGTGGCCGCGGGCGGGGCGGGCGGGTCACAGGCCCATCCCGATGCCGCCCCCGATGGGTAGGGAGGCCCCGGTGATGAACGCGGCCTCCTCGGACACCAGGAAGCCGACGAGGGCGGCGACCTCCTCGGGCGTACCGGTCCGGCGCAGCGGGGTCTGGGAGACCACCTGCTCGCGCCTGCGGTCCTTCAGGCCGGCGATCATCTCGGTCTCGATCAGGCCGGGGAGGACGGCGTTGGGGGTGGTGCGGGCCCCGGTGATTGAGATGTGACGGTGCCCCGAACGCCCTCCCGAAAGCGGACTCACTCCCAAGTGGGGGTGACTTCCACAAGGGTTACACCCCCAGACGGGAGTGACTCCTTAGTGGGGGCTAAATCCAGTCGGATGCTGCTACCGTCCGCTTCATGGAGAACAAACCCCCCCAGAAGCGCCAAGCAGAGTCGCTGCGCGACATCAAGAAAGCCGAGGTCAGGCAGCAGATTGTGCGCTCTGCTCGCGAACTCGCCGCGTCGTCCGGTTACGACGCGACCACCGTGGCTCAGATCTGTCACCACGCGCGGGTGGGCACCAGCACGTTCTTCCGGTACTTCCCGGAGAAGCAAGCGGTGTTCCTCGCCCCCGAAGTCGAACTGTGGGACCGCTACTTGGAGGAGCTGCCCGCCGAGGCGTCGACCATGGCGGACCTCAACGGCCCCCTGGAGCACGTGCTCTCCACTGCGGGAGAGCAGTGGGCTGACGACTTCGCCGCGTCTCTCGACCTCGCGGCCGGCAGCCTGACACTGGCCAAGCACAGCTTTGACCACTGTGTCGAGATGGAGCTCACCCTCCTGGACCGGGTCATCGCGAACGGCACGCGCGACAGCCTGGTCACCCACATGCAGGTCGGCGTCTTCCTCGCCTCTTGGCGCATCGCGCAGAGCCGTTGGCGCCAAACGGGCGACCGCACCATCAGCTCGCTGGTCACGATCCGGCGCTCCGCGTTCGATCTCGTCAAGCGCCTCGGCTCCGACGCTGATATGGCTTGATCCAGCCTGAGGCCCTTCATGGGGGTCGGGCAGACCGCACTCCCGTCAGGCGGGCGTCTCGTCGGATGCGGGCTGTTGGGACTGGGCGCGCTTGGTGACTACTGCGGCTGCCGCCAGGGCGCTCGTGGAGAAGGCCAGGGCGAGCATCCAGCGCTGGTCGAAGGTGTGGCCCGTGGCGTGGTCGAGGGAGTAGCGGCCCGCTCCGGCGAGGCCGATGGCGGCCGCGGTGAAGCCGAGGAAGGCCGGGTACTCGTATCCGCCGGCCTGGGCGAAGAACCCGGCGGGGGCGTGGACGGATACGGCGCCGGCCATGGCGCCCGCCGCCGCGGCGCCTGCGGCCGGGGTGGCCAGGCCCAGGACGAGGAGGGCGCCGCCGCCGGTCTCGCCGAGGCCCGCGGCCAGGGCGCTGTGCCGGCCGGGGGTGAAGCCCATGTGTTCCATCGCGGCCGCGGTCTTGTCCAGGCCGCCGCCGCCGAACCAGCCGAACAGCTTCTGCGTGCCGTGCGCCATGAGGACGGCCCCGGTTCCGGCGCGGAGGGCCAGCAGTGCGAGGTCGCGTCGGTTGATGCAGCTCATCGGAGTCTCCCTGTGACGGCGGTGCGGGTACCGGGAACATCCGTATCCCTTTCGGGCGGTGACGCCTCGCGCCGAGGGGTACGTCCGCCGAACGGACCCATGGAACGGCGGGGGCGGCCCGGCGGACACGGGGAGGCTTTTGTGGATTTCCTCCAAAGATGCGGTGGTGGACTCCGTCGATCGCGGCACCTGATGACGCGTAACTACCCTGGCACATTGGGGAATGGCTTGATCATCTCCTGCCGGCAGTGAGTGGGCGGGAATGTGTCGTCTGGACAAAGGGGGTTGTGCGATGGACACGGGTGCGACGGAGGTCGTGGTGACGGGGCTGGGTGCCACGACGCCGCTCGGCGGAAACGTTTCCTCGACGTGGGCCGGGCTGCTGGCCGGTGAGTCCGGGATCAGCGCGATCGAGGAGGAGTGGGCGGAGCGGCTGCCGGTGCGGATCGCCGGGCGGCTGCGGGTCGAGCCGGGCGAGGTCATCGACCGGGTGCAGGCCCGGCGGCTGGACCGGTGCGAGCAGGTCGCTCTGGTTGCGGCCCGTGAGGCGTGGGCCGATGCGGGGAGGCCGGCGGTCGAGCCGGAGCGCCTGGCCGTGGTGATCGGCACGGGCGCGGGCGGCGCGCTGAGCATGCTCGGGCAGGACGACGTCCTGGAGGCGTCGGGGGTCCGCAAGGTCTCACCGCACACCGTGCCGATGCTGATGGCGAACGGGCCGGCGGCCTGGGTCAGCATCGAACTGGGTGCCCGGGGCGGGGCGCACACGCCGGTCAGCGCGTGTGCTTCGGGTGCCGAGGCGATCGCGCTGGGCCTGGACCTGATCCGCCTGGGGCGTGCGGACGTGGTCGTCGCGGGCGGGGCGGAGGCGTGCATCCACCCCCTGCCGCTGGCGGGGTTCGCGCAGGCCAGGGCGCATTCCACCCGTAACGAGGCGCCGCGGGAGGCGTCCAGGCCGTTCGACGTGGGCCGGGACGGTTTCGTCATCGGGGAGGGGTCGGCGCTGGTGGTCCTGGAGCGGGCCGGTTTCGCCGCCGCCCGGGGCGCGCGGGCGCACGCGGTGCTGGCCGGCGCCGGGGTCACCTCCGACGCGCACCACATCACCGCCGCCCATGCGGACGGGCAGGTGCGCGCGATGCGTCTCGCCCTGTCGGCGGCCGGGCTGTCCCCGCTCGACGTGCAGCACGTGCACGCCCACGCGACCTCGACCCCCGCGGGTGACCTCACCGAGGCCGAGTCGATCGCCGAGGCCGTCGGGGTGCATCCGGTGGTCACGGCGACCAAGTCGATGACCGGGCACCTCTTCGGTGCGGCCGGTGCCATGGGCGCCCTGGCCTCGATCCTGGCGCTGCGCGATCAGGTCGTTCCCGCGACGGCGAACCTCGACGAGCTGGATCCGCGGGTGAAGCTCGATGTCGTGGCGGGACGGCCGCGGCGGGGCGCGTTCGGCGCGGCGTTGACCAACTCGTTCGGCTTCGGCGGGCACAACGCCTCGCTGGTGTTCACCCGGGGAGGTGACTGAGGGTCTGCTCGCCGACGGTGTCGGCGAAGGCGCGGGCCAGGGGGGCGAGGGCGTCCCAGCGGCGGACGGCCCAGCCGACCGGCAGGGGTGGGAGGGCGGGTACGGGGACCAGGCGCAGGGGGCCGTCGGGGGTGGTGCGCAGGCTCGGGACGGCCGGTACGACGGCGTGGCCCAGGCCGAGTTCGGCGAGCAGGAGTGCGGTGTCCCAGTCGGCCACGCTGGTGTCGGAGCCGACCCGGACGCCCAGGTCGGTGAAGGCCGCGTCCAGGCGTGCTCCGGAGAGGGAGTTGGGGGGCAGGCGGACGAGGCGGGCGTCCGTCAGGTCGGCGGGGTCGATGGCCGGGCGGGCCGCCAGCGGGTCGTCCGCGCGTACGGCCAGGACCCAGGGCAGGTCGACCACGGGGCGTTGTTCGATGCCGGGGACGGGGGCGCCGATGGTGATCCAGGCCAGGTCGAGGGTGCCGGCCAGGAGGGCGTCGAAGCAGCGGCGGCTGGAGGTCTCGGTGCGGAACTCCAGGCTGACCGCGGGGTGCCGGCGGCGGAAGGCGGCGATGGCTTCGGCCATGAAGTGGCGGACGGTCACGCCGCCGGTGCCGATGCGTACGGATCCGCCCTCGCCGCGCGCGAGGTCGCCGAGGCGGCGCAGCGCCTGGTCCAGGCCGGTGATGCCGTCGGCGGCGGCCTCGTAGAGGATGCGGCCGGCTTCGGTGGGCGCGACGCCGCGGGGCCGGCGTTCCAGCAGGGTGACGGCTGTTTCGCGTTCGAGGCGCTTCACGTGCTGGCTCACCGCGGACTGCGTGCGGCCCAGTTCCCGCGCCACGGCGCTGAGGTTGCCGGCCCGGCATACGGCCACGAACACGCGGAGGTCGTCCAGAGTCACAACACCCAAGCTATCGCTTGGGTGTTGGCAAGGAAACCCCAGGATTGACGCGAGGTCGGGGAGGGCGGGAGGATTTCGGCGGGCCCAGGCGGCAACCCTGTCCGGTGGCCACGTCCGGTTCCGGAACCGGACGTGGCCGCCGGACGGGTGCCGACCACCGCCGCAGCACCCCCCTGCGGCTCCGGACGTCGATTGTCAGTGGTGGGTGGGAAGGTAGGAGCATCGAGTCGGAAAAAGGGGGAGCGGCCATGTCCGGTAACCAGAACTACATCAATCACGTTGCTCTTGTGCTGGATGCCAGTTCGTCCATGTCGCATCTGAACGGCAAGGTCGTCGAGGTCGCCGATCAGCAGATCGCGTATCTGGCGCGCCGGTCGAAGGAACTGGACCAGGAAACCCGTGTCACGGTGTACGTGTTCTCCAACCAGGTGGAATGCGTCATCTACGACAAGGACGTGCTGCGCATGCCGTCCCTGAAGCAGTTGTACCGGGTCGGGGGGATGACGGCCCTGCTGGCGGCCACGCTGAAGTCGCAGCGGGAGCTGGCGCAGACGGCGCAGCTGTACGGCGACCACAGCTTCCTGACGTTCGTGCTGACCGACGGTCAGGAGAACGCGAGCCACCGGTGCTCCGATGCGCCGGCCAAGGACCCGCGTGAGCTGGTGCAGGCCGTGTCCACGATGATCGCGACGCAGGCGGACAACTGGACGCTGGCCGTCCTCGTGCCGGACCAGATGGGCAAGCGCGAGGCGATGCAGTGCGGTTTCCCGAGGGACAACATCGCCATCTGGGACGCCACGAGCACGCAGGGCCTGGAGGAGGCCGGACAGGTGATCCGGCAGGCCACCGAGAATTTCATGGTGGGCCGCACCAAGGGCATCCGGGGATCGCGGGCGGTGTTCTCCACGGGTGCGGAAGCGGTCAACAAGGAAACCATCGAGGCGGCCGGTCTCACGCCGGTGAAGCCTTCGGAGTACCAGCTGATTCCGGTGGGCCGGGAAGCGGGCATCCGGGAATGGGTCGTCGAATGCGGGCACACGTACCGCACCGGTTGTGCGTATTACCAGCTGAGCAAGTCGGAAAAGATCCAGGCGCAGAAGAAGATAGCGGTGCTGGAGAAGAAGACGGACCGGGTGTACACGGGGCCGGAGGCCCGGGCGCTGCTCGGCCTGCCGAATGCGGAGGCCCGCGTGAAGCCCGACCACAACGACGACTTCACGATATTCGTGCAGAGCACCAGCGTGAACCGGAAGCTCGTTCCGCACACGCGGCTGCTGCTGATGGTCTGACACGGGGTGAGGTGCCGGGGGGCGGCCCCGGGAGGGGTGGGGCCGCCGGGGGCGTCAGGCGGGAACTGCCGGGTGCAGGGCGGCGAGGCGGGCGAGCGGCTCGGCCTCCTGGGGGTGGCGGGCCTTGACGTAGGCGATCTGGCGGCGCGGCGTGCACCCGCGCAGCAGCTTCGCCCGGTCGGAGCCCGTGGAGTAGTGGATGTGCGAGAGCCCCTCGGTCATCGCGGTGCGCAGGAGTTCGTAGTAGACCAGCCCGAAGTAGAGGGGCAGTTTGCCCTGGGCTTCGTAGTCGAACCCGGCTTGGCGGGCGTACATCTCGCCCTGATGGGTGAAGGTGAGGGCGAAACCGGTCAGGTGTCCGTCGAGGTGGGCGGTGGTGACGCGGGCGGCGTCGCCCGCGTGGCGGGCGACGCTGTGCAGGACCGCGGTGAAGGCGTCCGCGTTGGCGGGGGTGCCGTACTTGGTGTAGAGCGCGAGCTCGAGGGGGGCGAGCTGTTCGATGAGGGCGGGGGTGAGCGGCTGTGTCCGGTAGGTGACGCCGGCCTCGCTCAGGGCACGCAGTTCGCGCTTGATCTTCGTACGGCGTGACGGTTCGAAGCGGGCGAGGTAGGTGGCGAAGCAGCCGTCCTCGGGGACGGGCAGGGAGTACGCCGTCTGGCCCGGCAGCGCCGTGTAGCCGCGTTCGGCCAGCACGGCGCGCAGCGGGTCGTCGTCCTCGTCGACGTAGAGGAAGGACACGGCCCGCAGCCCGGCGGCCCAGGCCTCCTCTTCGGCCCGCTGCACGAGGGCGGTGAGGGTGGCGTGTCCGGCGTCGGGGCCGGGGGCGGTGCCGGCCTTGGTGTGGGAGGGGTTGCGGCCTCCGCAGGCGAGGGCGGGCAGCAGGCCGGCGGTCCAGGGCGCCTCCTCGCCGGTCGCCGTGCGGTGGATGGAGTCGACGACCCGGGCGGGGCTGCAGAAGACGTACGGGGTGTCGTGGTCCAGGGGGTACGCGGGCAGGACCCCGGTGGCGGGGCCGTCGCCCTCGTGGGCCGTGAGGTAGTAGGGGGCGGTGGCGGCGGTGGCCTCGGCGTGCCGCAGCCAGGGGGTGGCGGCGTAGAAGCCGCGGGGGCCGAGGAGGGTGTCCCAGTGCTGCGGGTCGGCGTCCCGCAGGGCGCGGTGGACGCGTACGCGGGGCCCGGGGGCGGCGGTCACCGTTCGCCGCCCGCCGCGGGGGCGATCACGGGGGTGAGCTGGCCCAGGGCGGCCTCGGCCCGGCGGACGGCGTCGCCGGTGGTGTCGCCGACGGCCACGACGTAGCCCAGCAGGTCGAGGTTGCTCTCGGCGGGCCGTACGGGGTCGCCCGGGTGGACCTCCAGGTCGACGTCCACGACGCCCGGCACGCGGCGGGCCAGGTCGGCGCCGCCGATCTCGGTGAGGGTGCCGGCCTGGCGGGCGGAGAGGTAGCGGGAGGCGGCGGCGCGGTCGTGGGTCGCGGTGAGGTCGGCGGCGGCGCCGGTGTGCAGCCGGACGACCTCGCGCTGGAGGTAGATCCCGGTCGCCTCGCGGATGAGCTGGGTGATCTCCGCGCCGGGCATCCGGCCGTTGACCTCGACGACGTAGGGGCCCTTGTCGGTCATCTTGACCTCGACGTGCGCGGCGCCGAAGTCGTGGCCGACCGCTTCCAGTGCCCGGCGGGCCAGCTCGGTGCACTGCGCCCGCACCGGCGCCGACAGCATCGAGGGGAAGGTGTCGCCCATCTCCACGAAGTGCGGGTGGGCGCCGAGCGCCTTGTCCGTCACTCCGAGGAACCGGCGCTCGCCGTCCACGAGGACGGATTCGACGCTGACCTCGAAGCCGAGGAGGTACTCCTCCACGAGTGCTCCGGGGCGCCTGGGCTGCCCGCGGAAGTCGGTCGGGGAGGAGCTGATGTCGCGGTAGGCGGCGAGGACCTCGTCCGGTGTGCGGCACAGGGTGACGCCGATGCTGGCTGATTCGGTCATGGGCTTCACCACGCAGGGGTAGCCGAACCGTTCGGCGGCGGCCAGCGCGTCCTCGTCGCTGGTGGCCTGGTGGAAGCCGGGTACCGCGACGCCGGCCCCTTCGCAGGCGCGGCGCATCAGCAGCTTGTCCCGGCAGGTGCGGGCGGCCTGCGGGGACAGGCCGGGGAGGCCGAACCGCGCGGCCACCTCGGCGACGATGGGGATGTTGTAGTCGGTGACGGTCATCACGCCCCGCAGCAGGCCCTGTTCATGGAAGGGCAGCAAGGCTTCGGCGACGGCGTCGGCCGAGTTGGTGTCGGTCCGGACGATCTCGTCGATGTGCCGGGAGAAGACCTCCTCGGCGATCCCGACCACCCGGTAGCGGTCCGGGTCGTTGCTCACCAGGACGGTGTGGAGGCCGAGTTCGTGGGCCGCGCGCAGCGGGGTGAGGCCGAAGTTCGACAGCTGGCTCTCGACGACGGCGATCACGCCGGGTGCGGTGTTCATGTCTGGTTTTCTCCAGGTTCGGGGGCTGGGACCGGGGTGGGGCCCGCCGCGGGGGCGGGGGAAGGGGCCGGGGACACGGCCCGGGTGATCGGCCGGCGGGCTGCCAGGCTCAGCAGGAGGGCGGCCAGGGTGAAGGCGGCGGGCATGCACAGCGCCGCGCCCGGGCCCAGCCGGTCCGCGATCAGGCCCGTCGCGGCCGAGCCCGCCGCACCGCCGAGGGCGATGAAGCTGCCGACCCCGGCGAAGGCCTGGGTGGCCCGCCCCTGGGCGGTCATCTCCCCGATGAGCTGGAACTCCTCCGCCCCGGCCGGGGCCATCGGGAGGCCGCTGAGCACGAGCAGGACGCCCAGCAGCACCAGCGCCCAGGTGGCCGGCAGCCCTGCGTCCAGGGCCAGCCGTACGGTCGGCAGGGCCGCCAGGGCCAGGGTGAGGACGATCAGCAGCCGCAGGTAGCGGTGGTACGTCGTGCCCCCGAAGGTGCGGGCCCCGTAGAGCAGTCCGCCGGCGACGCTGCCGGCCGACTGGAGCGCGACGAGGGTGCCGGCGAGTTCGGGCGCGGAGCCCTGGTCCCGCAGGGACGCGGTGACGGCGACCACGAGCCCGCTGGACAGCGCCGCCGTCAGGGCGATCGCCACCAGGACGGACAGGGCCGCGGCGCGGACCGGCCCCGGGTCCCGCCCGGTGGGGTCCGCTGCCGCGGCGGCGGGTGCGGGCCGCCGGCCGCGGCCGCGTACGGCGGGTGCCTGCCCGTAGCCCAGCCCTCCGGCCCCCAGCAGGACCGCGGTCGCCAGCAGTGCCCCGCGGGCGCCGGCAAGGGTGGCGAGGACGGTGACGGCCGTCGGGCCGAGGATGAACAGCAGTTCGCTGAGGGTCGCCTCGAAGGAGTAGGCCCGCTGCCGCAGGGCCGCGTCGTCGGTGAGGGCCGGCCACAGGGCCCGCATGGACGCGCCGACGGGCGCGGTGGCCAGCCCGGCCGCGCACGCCGCCGCCAGCGCCACCGCGGTCGGCGCCGATCCGGCCCACAGGGCGGCCGACGCCAGGGTCAGGCCGGCGACGGGCCCCGAGACGCGCAGGACGGTGCTCGGGCCGGACCGGTCCATCAGCCGCCCGGTGAAGGGCCCTCCGACCGCGCTGCCGACGGCGTAGGCCGCGCCGGCGCCCGCGCCGACCGCGAGGCTGCGCCCGGACTGGACGCAGCTGAGCAGCAGGGCGAGCGGGACCATGGTTCCGGCCAGCCGCGCGAGCGCGGCGGGCACCGCCGCCGCGCTCGCGCCCGGAAGCCTCAGGAGCTCCAGGTAGGCCTTGATCATTACGGGGTCCCGGGTGCGGGGTCCGGCGTGCGCGGGTCGGCGAGGGCGAACACGTCCGCTCCGGTCTCGGCGCGCCAGACCAGCTCCTCGGCGTCCGCGTCGAGGGCTACGACGGCGGCCCGGGTGCGGATGAAGTTGTTGCTGCGGCCGAGCGAGTAGGCCCCCGTGTCGTGGAGGCACAGCAGGTCCCCGGGCCGCAGGTCGTCCGGCAGCTCGGTGGCGGCGGCGTGCACGTCGTTCTCGTAGCAGAGCGGCCCGGCCACCGACCAGGTGCTGTGCTCGGCCGCGTACGGCCTGCCGATCGGCGTCAGACGGTGGACCTCGCCGGTTCCGTTCCACGGGGCGACGTTGTTGCCCGCGTCGAGGATCAGCCAGCGGGCCTCGGGCAGTTCCTTGCGCGACATCACCCGCGTGACCATGGCCATGACGTCCGAGACCAGCCAGCGGCCGGGCTCGCAGGCGAGCGCCACCCCGTCGAGGCCGCGCCGCTGCATCTGCCCGTCCAGTTCCTTCAGCAGCCGGGCGATGTCGAGGAAGGGTTCCTCGTCCGGTACGGCGCTCTCTCCGCGCAGCGCCGCCAGCGCGCCCTGCGGGCCGACGCGGGGGCGCCGGATGCCGGGGACGCCGAAGCCGCCGCCGATGTTCACCTCGCTCAGGCCGAACCTGTGGTGCAGGGCGGCTGCCTCGTCCAGGACGCGTTCCAGCGCCCGCAGCATGAGGTCCTCGTGCACGATCTGGCTGCTGAGGTGGGCGTGGACGGCGCGCAGGGCCAGGTGGGGCGATGCGGCGATCCGGTCCACCAGCGAGGCGAGCTGCGGGGAGCCGGCGGGCCAGCCGAAGCGGGTGCGGGCGGCGGCCCGTTCGGCCTGGGCCCGGTAGGAGGGGTCGGTGGAGGTGGAGACCGGCAGGCCCGGGGAGATGCGGACGCCGACCTCGACGCGCTGCCCGGTGCGGGCGGCGATCGCCTCCAGTGCCTCGATCTCCTGCTCGCCGTCGATGTTGACCCGTACGCCGTGGCGTACCGCGGTGGCCAGTTCGGCGTCGGTCTTGACCGGGCCGTTGAACACCATGGCGGCGGGGTCGAAGCCGGCGGCCAGCGCGGCCTCCAGCTCGTAGCCCGAGACGACGTCGGCGCCCAGGCCGCGGGCGGCCAGCCGCCTCATGAGGTAGGGCAGGTAGTTGGTCTTCACCGAGTAGTAGGCGCGGGCCGGCCTGCCGAGCCCGCCGAGCACGTCCAGCAGGTGCTCGGCCGCGCGGTCCAGGCGCTGGGCGTCGAGCACGTGCACGGGGGTGCCGTGCCGCTGGGCGACCTCGGCCAGCCGTACGGGGTCCCAGCCGGCTTCCGTGCCGGCTTCCGTGCCGGTCTCCGTGGCTGTCTCCGTGCCCGCTTCCGTGCCTGCCCGCGGGCCGGCGTCGGGCCGTGGGCGGCTCATGCGGACGCCTCCGGCCGGGCGGTGTACGCGGAGGCACCGGTGAGCAGGCGGAAGCCGGCGTCGATGTGGTCGCGGGTGCTCAGGTCGGCGTAGCGGCGGTGCCAGTCGCCGGAGGCGAGGTCCGCGCGCAGGCGTTCGACGCCGCGGGTGACGGCCCGTTCGTCGGTCAGCGCGAAGGCGGAGCAGGCCCTGCGCGTGGCGGGGTCGAGGTAGGCCTCGGGGCGGCGCCAGAAGGCGGTCATGAACCCGTCGGTGAAGTCGTGCCAGACGGGCATCTCCGTGACCTCACAGGGGCCGAGGAGCTTGGTGAGCCGCTCGATGGAGGGGACGCGGGAGCATTCCGCCTCGGCGATCTCCGGGACGTAGTCGCGGGTGAACCAGAAGTCCTTCTGCACCTCCATGTCGTAGGTGACGATGGAGAACCTCCGGGCGACGCGCTGGAGTTCGGCGATGCCGGCTTCCAGGTCGGACCAGTGGTGCACGGTCAGGACGGCCATGACGGCGTCGAAGCTCTGGTCGTCGAAGGGCAGCCGCTCGGCGCTCGCGACGACGCACGGCGCGGCCTGCGGTCCGCGCTGCGCCCGCATCCGCAGGGACGGTTCGACCGCGACGAGGCGGCGGCCGGCGGGTTCGTAGGCGCCGGTTCCGGCGCCCAGGTTGAGCACGGTGAGGGCGTTGCCGAGGGAGGCCTCGATCTGGGCGGCCCAGCGGTGGTCGGGGCGGCGTACGGAGGAGTAGCCGACGCCTATCCGGTCGTAGACGGGTGCCTGGCCGGCGGGGACCGGGCCTTCGGCGGCCGTGGCCGGCGGGGTGGGGGGCACGGGAAGGGACATGGGCTCAGACCTCGTTGCTCGCTCGGACCTCGGCTTCGTACTCCTCGCCGTAGCGCCGGTTGTCCCAGGTGTTCACGGCCACGAGCCACACGTCCCGGTAGCCGCCCTCGTCGGTGAGGTGCTCGATGTCGGTGACGTGGTGGAACATCAGGCGGTCGTCGAAGACGATGGCCTGGCCGTCCTGCAACGTGGTGCGGAAGAAGGGCTCGCCGCCGCCCAGGGGCATGAGCTGGGTCTCGCCGCCGGAGATGTTGTGGCGGCGGGTGACGGCGACGATGCCGTACTGGTGGCCGTCGCGGTGCGGCCCCTCGGGTGCGGCGACGCCCTCGACCTGCGGGGTGGAGACGACCCTGCACTGGTGGATGTTGAGCTGCCAGACCGTGTCCTTGTCGAGGCCCAGGGCTTCGGCTCCGGCCTCGATGAGCGGTGTGGGGTCGGTGGTCAACGGCTCCAGCGTGCGCATCTGGCCGCCGACGAGGTCGTTGTACTGGCGCGGCTGGGCGAAGTGACGGTGCGGCAGCAGTTCCAGCGTCCACCGGCCGTCGTGGAAGAGACGGAACTGGGAGAAGCGGCGGTAGCGCTGCGTCGATCCGGTGTACGGGTCGAGCGGCAGTTTCTCGAACTCGGCCAGACTGTGCTCGTCCAGCGGCGGAGTGTCTATGACAGCGAAGCCCTGGTCGCCAAGACCCATCTGAACCTCCAACGTCAGCAGCCCGGATGGTGTGTTCCGGGCTTGGAAGCAACGTTGCGCAGGCTAGGCAGGTGTAGCGCACACCTACAAGATCTTGATCTTGGCATGAACGGCGGTTGAACTCGACAGGTTGTCGAATGGACAGCGGGGGTGTTCGCCGGTATAGGGAGGTGCGTTCCGGTACGCGCTCGACCTCGGCCACGGCATGGCAATGGCCTGGATCTTACCATCCGTCATGGCCGGAAAACGACGGTCCTTCAGGTGCTCAGGGGGCGGGCGGGCAGCGGAGGGTGTCGGCGGTGACCGGGGCGCCCTCGGCCTTGTTGCGGTCGTAGGTGACCTCTTTGACGTGGACCGGGTCGGTGCCGACGGTGACGTCGAAGGCCTTGTCGTGGTCGGGGGCGGGGCGCAGGCGGGCGCCGGGGAGGGCCGCCGCCAGGGTCGCCGCGTCCGCTTCCCCGCCGGGGGCGTACGTGATGACGGGCGGGCCCCCGGGGCGTACGGCGGGCGCCGGCTGCGCGGTGGCCTGGAAGCCGCCCCGGGCGAGGGCCTCGGCGACGGCGGGGTCGTCGACGCGGACCCGGATGCCGGCCGGGTTGGTCTCGGCGGGGTTCTCGGGGACGGGCTGGATGCGGGGGTCGCCCGTGAGGGGGCGGTCTTCGGCGAGGGCCTTCCACAGGGCGGCGGAACGGGCCTCGTGCCAGAGCAGGGTGGAGCCCACGCCGGGGACGCGGTGGTCGAAGACGCGGATGGGGACGGTGGCGAACTCCGTGCGCTCGGCGCGCAGCCGGCCGAGGGTCCAGCCGATGCGGACGAGGTCGTCCAGCCCCGTCGCGGGGCCGGGGCGCACGGTCTTCAGGAGGGTGCGGGCGGTGCGGGCCGCGCGGAGCGGGTCGGCGAGGGCGCCCTCGGCGGAGAGGCGGGCCAGCAGTTCGTTGACGGTGCGCTGCTGGCGGCGGACGCGGCCGAGGTCTCCGGGCCGGTTGACGTGCCGGGCGCGGACGTAGCGCAGGGTCTGGTTGCCGTCGGTGTGGTGGACGCCCGCGGTGATGTCGAGGCCGGAGCCTTCGTCCAGGAGCGGCTTGTCCGTGCAGACGGTCGCGCCGCCGAGGTTGTCGACGGTCTGCTCGAAGCCGGTGAACCCGGTCTCCAGGTAGTGGTCGACGTGGAGGCCGGTGACCTGTTCGACGGTGCGGACGGTCAGGGGCCCGGCGCCGATCGCGTACGCACCGTTGATCTTCCCGAAGCGGGGCGGGCCGGGGAGGGGGTACTGGACGTAGGAGTCCCGGGGGATGGAGACGACGCTCGCGCGGCGCCCGTCCTCGGAGAGGTGCACGAGCATCATCACGTCGGTGCAGTTGCATCCCTTGCCGCCGACGTGCAGGCGGCGCTTCTCGGCGGCGCTCAGGCCCGCGCGGCTGTCGACGCCGACGACGAGGACGTTCGTGCCGCGGCCGCCCGCGGTGTCGCGTTCGGCGGACAGGGCCCGGGAGCCGGTGTGGGCGCCCGCGGCGAGGGTGGCCAGCAGCGTGAGGGCAACGGTGAGTCGACGCAACGCGCATCCCCTGACGTGTGAGGTGGTGGCGGAAGCCGCGGAAGGGACGGTACTGCGCCCGCCGGGGACGGGCGGGGCTACGCGCCGTAGTGGGCGGCCAGATTGTCCCGGGCGGGCCTGGCCCGCCCGGCCGGGCCGCGGGCGAACGCGCGCAGGACGTTGGCGGTGACGGTGCGGGTGAAGTGGGCGGCGCGGGCGTCCAGGCCGTGGTTGCCCCGGCGGCCGGCGGGTCCGCCCGCGTCGAGGGCCTCGACCCAGCGCATGGTGCCCGTCGCGAAGACGGCCGCCCCGCCGGGCAGCGACAGGTAGGCGGTGTCGGCGTACGAGGCGCGGCCCTTGCGGACCACCGGCGAGTGGGCGAGGACCTCGATGGGGCGCGGTGTCGGGTGGGCCGGGTTCACCCGGTCGTACTCGACGCCCACCAGGTGCGCGAAGGCGTCGCCGGCCCGGGCGCCGGTGCCCTCCAGGAGCCAGTGTCCGGGGTGGGTCACCACGTAGGGGGCGTCGACGGGATAGCCGTCGTAGATGACGCCGAGCAGCGAGCTCTCGGGGTCGCGGGCGGGCGCGCGCCGGAAGTCGTGGGTGGGCGGGGATCCGCGCCGGTAGCCGGGGTCCTCGGCGTAGTCGTCCTTGTAGCAGACGACGACGCGGTCCGGGCCGGCCGGGGAGGCCTCCAGGCGGATCCGCCGGTAGCAGCAGTTGGCGCCGAGCACGGCGAGGTTGGTGCCCGCGTCGCGGGCCAGGGTCACGTGGTGGCGCTGCTCGGGGCTCCAGTACTCGTCGTGGCCCGGGGAGACGACGGCGGCCGCCCCGTGCAGCAGTGCGGGCTCGCGTGCCAGGTCGACGCCGGTCGCGTAGGCCAGGGGCAGGCCCAGTTCCTCGGCGAGGGCGACCAGGGGGGCTTCGTAGACGAGGAACTGGCCGGCTCCGTGGCGGCCGGAGTAGGGGCGGTCGAAGGAGACCTGGAGGGACCGCGAGGCCTTCTTGCCCGTCCGGCCCTTGTACAGGTCAGCGCCGCCCCACCGGTTGTACGCCTGCCAGGTGGCCACCGCGTTCACCAGGACGGTGCGGCCGGCCGTGGAGGAGGAGCGGAGGGTCACGGGCACGTACCGCTGGGCGCGCCCGTCGGTGGTGTCCAGGCGCAGCAGGTAGCTGCCCTCCGGCCAGCCGGAGGTGTCCAGTTCCGCCGTGCGGTGCCAGTCGGCGCGGGCCATCCGGGTGGCGGGGTCCGTGGCGGCGGGCGGCTGGAGGACGCCGGGCAGCGGGGCGGAGCGCCACACCAGGCGGGCCCTGGCCCCCCGGTACCAGCCCATCCGGTAGGCGGAGACGGTGTAGGAGGCGGAGGTCGTCGACACCCGCAGCCCCAGCGGTTCTCCGGGGCGGACGGCGGCCCGTTCGGCGAAGCCCTCGACGGCGCGCGCCGGTCCGGCGCGGGTGATCCGCCAGTCCGGGGAGCCGGGCCGGGCGTTCTCCGCCGCCACGTCCAGGCCGCCGGCCGCCGGCGTACGGCGTACGGGGCCGTCGGCGCCGGTCGCCGCACGGGCGGCCGGGCCGGTCCGGGTGGTGATCGCGGCGGCGGCAAGGCCGAGGATCAGCCGGCGTCCGGGCCGCCCCTGCATGTCGTGCACGCCCTCCGTTGTAGCCCACCGCCCGGCCGCGGCCCGGCAGGACGCGCCTGGCCGGTTGTGGAGGCCCGGCGTGGCGCGGGCCGCCGTCGCGGGGCGCCCAGCCATTGCGGGGGGCGGGCCGGGGGAGTTCGCCTCGGCGTGGGCGGGGCGGTCGCAGATCTTGATGCAAAGGGCACTGATCGGCGGGTTCCGGCCTTCTGGTACTTCTTCAGGCCATGAAGAAGATCACTCGCCGACAGGCTCTGGGCATCGGTGCCGGGGCGGCCGCCGCCGTGGGGCTGACCGCCTGCTCGTCCTCGTCGGCTCCCGCCCCGGCGGCAGGGGCGTCCGGGGCGCCCAAGGTGTCCGGAGCACCCGTCTCCATACCCACCGGCACCATCGACGAGGTGTACGAGGGGCGCCGCATCCAGATCACGCTGGGGCCCGGCGGGCACCACGGTGTCGGGGTCCCGACCATCAGGATCGACGGCAAGGAGCTGCACCTGATGGGCAACGCCGACGGCAGCTGGGTCACCGTCGTCAACCACTACGAGAGCTTCCCGGACCCCCTTTCGGCCGCCCGGGCCGCCATCCGCGAGCTCCAGGGCGCCGAGCTGGCCCCGTTCGTCGCGAAGGAGGTCCAGCTGTGACCGTGCGCAAGAACCAGGCGGCCCTGACCCCCGACGAGAAGCGCGCCTTCGTCAACGCGGTGCTGGAGCTGAAGCGGACGGGCGTCTACGACCGCTACGTCAACGCCCACAACTACTACCTGATGAACGACTCCGACTTCGGCAACCGGATCGGGCACCGCACGCCGTCGTTCCTGCCCTGGCACCGGCGGTTCCTGCTGGACTTCGAGGCGGCGCTCCAGCGGGTGGACCGCAGCGTCACGCTGCCGTACTGGGACTGGACCGTCGACCGCACGCCCCAGTCCTCCCTGTGGGCCGCCGACTTCATGGGCGGTACCAGCCGGGGCCGGGACGGGCAGGTGCTGGACGGGCCCTTCTCCTCCACGGGACGCAGGTGGCCCATCACGGTGGGGGTGGACCGGCGGGACTACCTGCGGCGCGGGCTGGGGTCGGGGACGCCGCAGCTGCCGACGAGGGCCGAGGTGGACTCCGTGCTTGCCGTGCCGGTCTACGACACCGCTCCCTGGAACAGCTCCTCGAGCGGGTTCCGCAACCACCTGGAGGGCTGGCGCGGGGTCAACCTGCACAACCGGGTCCACGTGTGGGTGGGCGGCCACATGACCAGCGCGGCCTCCCCCAACGACCCGGTGTTCTGGCTGCACCACGCCTTCGTCGACAAGCTGTGGGCCGACTGGCAGGCCCGCAACCCGAAGGCCGGCTACCAGCCCGCCGGGCGGACGCCCAACGTGATCGACCTGCACGCCCCGCTGCCGCCGTGGAACAACGTGACGCCGGCCGACATGCTCGACCACCGGCGCTTCTACACCTTCGACAAGCCGTGAGGCCGGGGCCGGCGGGCCCCTTCGGCCAAAACGCGTTGATCGGGTCCGCGCCCCCTGCCTAGGCTTCCCGTCCATGCCCCGGATGAAGATGCACGCCGACGAGGTCGACGCGGACGAGGCGCTCGTCGCCCGCCTGGTGGCCGCCCAGTTCCCCCGGTGGGCGCACCTGCCGGTCGCGGAGGTGCGCTCCGCCGGTACCGACAACCTGATGTTCCGGCTGGGCGACGACCTGGCCGTGCGGCTGCCGCGGATCCCCGGTTCGGCGCAGCAGATCGACCGGGAGCTGCGGTGGCTGCCGCTGCTCGCCCCGCGGGTGCCGCTGGCCGTGCCGGTGCCGGTGGGCAGGGGCGTTCCGGGTGAGGGCTACGGGTTCGGCTGGGCGGTGTACCGCTGGCTGGACGGGGAGAACCTCTTCGACGAGCCGCCGGCCGATCTGCGGACGGCCGCCGAGGACCTGGGCCGTTTCGTGGCGGCGCTGCGGCGGGTGGACACCGCGGGCGGGCCGGCTTCCTTCCGCGGCGGGTACGTGGGTACGGCCGACGCGGAGGTGCGCGCCGCGATCAGGGACCTGGGCGCGGACGGCACGGTGGACGCGGACGCCGCGACCGCCCTGTGGGAGGACGCGCTGCGGCTTCCCCGGTGGCAGGGCCCGCCGGTGTGGCTGCACGGGGACCTGCTGCCGGGCAACCTGCTGGGCCGGGGCGGGCGGCTCAGTGCCGTCATCGACTTCGGGTGCGTGGGCGTGGGCGATCCGGCCTGCGACCTGATGGCGGCCTGGACCCTGCTGTCGGCCGGGACGCGCGGGGTGTTCCGCGAGGAGGCCGGGGCGGACGACGCGACCTGGGCGCGGGCGCGGGGCTGGGCGCTGCGTTTCGGGCTGACCGCCGAGCACTACTACCGGGTCCGCAATCCGGTGCTGGCCGAGGTCGGCCACCGGGCGGCGGCGGAGGCGGTGGCCGACTTCAGGGGCCGCTGAGTGCGAGCGTGCGTGCCAGGCCCCACCCGCCAGGAGGGACTTCGGCGACACGACCCATGGGGCCCGCGCCCCCCTCGGTGGGGGCGCGGGCCTCTTCGTCGGCGCCGCGGGGGCGGTCAGGCGGCGGCGGGTTCGCTCGTGGCGGGCTCGGCGGGCTCGGCCTGCCTGCGGTCCCGCATGACCAGGACGGCGAGGACGGCGGCGGCCAGGATGGCGGCGGCACTGATGGTGAAGGTCGTCGACATCGCGGAGACGAAGGCTTCGCGGGCCGTGCGCACCATGCCCTCGTCGCCGCCGGCGACGGCCAGGGCTCCGGCGATGGAGTGCCGGGCCGCCTCGGGCGATCCGTCCGGCATCTCGGCGGCGAACCCGGAGGCGAGGAGCGAGCCGAGGATCGCGATGCCGAGGGCGCTGCCGGCCTGCCCGATGGTGTCGTTGAGGGCCGAGCCGACGCCCGCCTTCTCCTCGGGGATGGTGGCCATCAGGGCGCCGACGGCGGCCGGCATGGCCGCACCCGCGCCGAGGCCGAGCAGGCCCAGGGCGACCGCCGGGACGGTGAAGCCGCTGTCCGGGGAGGCGGTGGTCAGCAGGGCGAAGGAGCCGGCCATCACGATCATGCCGCCCACGATCAGGGGGCGGTTGCCCACCTTGGAGGCGAGGCCGGCGCCCGCTCCGTTGCCGACCAGGGCGGCCACGGCGAGCGGGACGAAGGCCAGGCCGGCCTTGAGGGGCGAGTAGCCGAGGACGAACTGCAGGTACTGGGTCAGGACCAGCAGCAGGCCGCCGTTGCCGATCTGGACGAGGGTCAGGGAGAGGGAACCGCCGCTGAAGTTGCGGTTCTTGAAGAGGACCAGCGGGACCATCGGGGAGGCGGTGGCGTTCTCCCAGATCACGAAGCCGGCGAGGCAGGCCACGGCGACGACCAGGGTGAGCGAGGAGCGGCCCTCGAAGGCGCCGTGCTTCGGGATCTCGATGATCCACCAGACCAGGGCGGTCATGCCGACGGCGGAGAGGACGGCGCCCAGCGGGTCGGGCTTCTGCCAGGGGCCCTTGGACTCGGGCATCAGGGTGAGGGCGGCGATCACGGCGAGGACGACGACCGGGACGTTGATGAAGAAGATCGACTGCCAGGAGAAGTGGTCGATCAGGACGCCGCCGAGGACCGGGCTGCCCACCAGGCCGAGCATGGAGACCGAGCCCCAGGCCGCCATCGCCTTGGGCCGCTCGTCCTCCTGGAAGACGGTGATGAGGATGGAGAGGGTGGACGGCATGATGAGCGCGCCGCCGACGCCCATCGCGACGCGTACGGCGATCACCTCGCCGGGGTTGGAGCAGAAGGTCGCGGCCAGTGACGCCGCACCGAAGAGGACCAGGCCGACCAGCATGACCAGGCGCCGGCCGAAGCGGTCGCCGAGGCTGCCGGAGGTGAGCAGGAGCCCGGCGAAGACCAGGATGTAGGAGTCGAGGATCCACTGGGTGTCCTGCGCGCTCGCGCCGAGGTCCGTGGTCATGGCCGGCACCGCGACCGTCAGGGCCATGGAGTCGACCACCAGCACCAGCGAGCTCAGGCACAGCACGATCAGGATCCACCAGCGGCGGGGGTTCCTGGTTTCCATGAGTGGTCCCTTTCGTCTTCGGCGTCGATCGCCGTGGTGCGTACGACGTTTCCTGATGCGCACACTGTACGCAGCACGGAACGCTGTACGCAAGGACGGATGCGTCGGTGGGAAGGGGCGTACCGGCCGGAAAAAAGATCCGGCGGCCTGTCACATCCGTGCGGGGCGGCGGGTCAAGGAGGTGTCGAACGCAAGAGACCCCGCCCCGAGGAGCCCGAGATGTCCACCACCGCCACCGTCGTCACCCTGGTCGCCGCCTTCATGGCCGGCTTCTCGGGCGCGTCGATCTTCGCCGGCGCCAAGTTCACGGTCGAGCCGCTCGCCCAGTACGGCGTCCCGCGCGGCTGGTGGAACCTGCTCGCCACCGCCAAGATCGCGGGCGCCCTCGGCCTCCTCGTCGGGTTCTTCGTCCCGGCGATCGGGATCGCCGCCGCCGTCGGGCTGGTGCTGTACTTCATCGGCGCCGTGATCACGGTCCTGAGGGCCCGCGCCTTCGGCCACGCGGTCTTCCCGTTGGTCTACGCCGCCCCCGCCGCGGCCGTCCTCGCCCTGGTCTGAGACCCGGGCGGGCAGCCCCCGCCGCACGGTCCCGGCGCGGCCGGCCGGCGGGGGCGGCGGGGGGAGGGAAATACTTCGGCCGGAGGTGAATCCTTTCCGGAGCGTGCCGCCTCTTGTCCGTGTACCGGTCGAACGGGCCGGGAGGGAACCGGAGGAAGGAACACCCATGATGGTCATCAGCCTCGCAGTGATCGGAGTGCTGCTCGTGGGCGCGTGCAGCTGGCACCTGGTGCGGCGTTACAAGAACCGATGAACCGCCGCTTCCACTGGCCGGACGACCGGCTGATCAAGGCCGCTCAGGACGGCGACGTCACCTCGCTCACCACCGTCGTCATGGAATCGCAGCCCCACGTGCGCAAGTTCGCCCTGTCCCTGTGCGCCTCGCCGCAGGACGCGGAGGACGCGGCGCAGGAGGCGCTGATCATCCTCTACCGGAAGATCGGCACCTTGCGCGCCACCGGCGCGCTCGCCTCGTGGATGTTCCGGATCGTGCGCAACGAATGCCTGCGGCAGGTACGCGTGCTCGCCTCGCGCAGCGAGGGGGCGGCGCCCGCGCCCGAGGCGGCCGCGGAGCCGTCCGCCGAGGACGCGGTGCTGCACCGGCTGGAGGTGGAGAGGGTCGCGGCCGCGGTCAGCGCCCTTCCCCGCGACCAGCGGCAGGTCCTGATCATGCGGGACATACAGGGGCTGCCCGGCAGGACCGTCGCCCACGCCCTCGGCCTGAGCAGCGCGGCGATGAAGTCGCGGCTGCACCGGGCGCGGGCGACGCTGCGCCACTCACTGGAAGGGACCGGCCGGCTCGTGGAAGGAGACCCGACATCGTGAACACCGGGAAGAGCGGGGATTTCGCCAGCAAGTCCGTCCCGCGCCACCTGGCGCGAGGCGCCATCGGCTTCGGGCTGCTCATCGGCTCGATCGCCCTGGTGCCGGTCGCCGGGCCGGCGACCCTGCTGGCGGCGCCGTTGGCACTGATCGCCTTCCGCGGCTGCCCCACCTGCTGGATGGCCGGCCTGGCGCAGACCATCTCACGGGGCCGTCTGGAGCGCCGGTGCACGGACGGGGTCTGCACCCTGACCGCGGCTCACCCCGCCGCGGAGGCGGCGGGGGTCAGCGGGGGACCGTCCACGGGCCGGGACCGGTGAGGAGGGCCGCCAGGTCGCCACGGTCGCCGCGGTCGTCCCGGTCGTCGCCGGTGCCTGCGCGGTTCAAGCGGCGCCTGTGCTGTCGTCGATCCGGAAGGTGATGACGTCGACTTCGTCGGACCCCGTCAGATCCGGGTAGTGGCCCCGGAGGGCTTCCCGGAGTTCGGTGGCGGTCGTCAGCCCCTCGGCTTGGGCGTCCTGGTCGGTGAGGTCGCTGACCAGGCAGTGCCTGATGCCGGTCACCTCTGCCGGCAGGACGACTTCGGGGTCGCTTTCGAACACCAGCCGCGCCGGCCCGGGCCGGGCCGGGTCCCGGAAGCGGGTGGTCTTGGTCTTGGCGCCGGAGCGGACGTCCTGGAGGTAGCGGGGGTTGAACCGGATGATCGGGGGACCGGCCGTCTCGGGGTCCTGGTAGAGCGACGGGTCGAGACCGTTCATGCCGGCCTCCGGGGTCCATCGCTGGGCCAGCGGCATCAGGTCGGCGGCGAGCACGGACCTGAGCCCCGCGGGCGTGGGCACGATGACGCGCATGGTGGGGTAGTGGTCCACGAAGACCTGCCGATCGCGCCCGCACGGCCCGACGACCCCCCGCCCGTGGTTTCCCACGGCGACGATGCAGCGCATCTGGCGGGCGCCCTGGGCTCGTGCGGCTCCCAGAGCCACGAGTTCGGCGCAGGGTCCGCCGGTGAAGTGGTAGAGGTTCACGCCGGCGAACATCCGGTAGTCGGCGGCCATGACCGCAGCCCCCACCGTGTGGATCCCGTCTTCGTCGGGCCCGGCGTCCGTATGCGCGTCTATGGTCCGGCGCGCCAGCTCCACGAGTTCGCGCTCGTCATCATCGAGAGCTCGCACAGATGACGGTACGTACACGGTCTCAGCCTTCCCCTCCATCAGCAGTCGCCAAGATCATTCCATGCCGTGCCGGTGGGCTCCACGGGATTTCGGCTCGCCGTGTCAGGCGGCGTTGCGCTCGTCCCGGCGCAGCTCCGGCTCGTGCTTGTAGCCGAGGATCAGCACGTCCCGGACCGCCGCCTTGCCCGGGTCGACGGGGTGGATCGGGCGGACCGCGTGCAGGATCCGGCCGTCCGCCCAGAACATGGTGTCCATCTGCTCCGTCAGGCAGAACTCGGCGACCAGCTCCTTCTCCAGGCTGTAGACCTGGGACTCCCCGCCGGCGGCGTTGAAGCGGCCCATCAGGTGGATCGCACCGAAGTCGACCTCGTCGCGGTGCGGGCCCTCGGGAGTGGGCTCTCCCGTCTCGTCGGGGGTGCTGATGATCCGGAACTGGTGGCACTGGACGTCCCAGGGGTCGTCGAGCCAGGACTCCTCGGGTACGGGGAACTTCTCGAAATCGGAGCGCAGGAGCCGGGTCAGGAGCGGGTTGGCCAGGGTGGCGCGGCTCAGCGGGGCCACGTCGCGGTCGATGCCGCCGGCGTAGTCGTTGGCGTTCGCCGACTGGAAGTAGGGGCGGTGCGGGCGCAGCCGGACCTCACCGGTGCGGGGCACGAAGAAGAAGCGGTCGTAGCGGCGCTCGCGGAAACGGGAGCCGCCCTTCAGGTACCGGTCCGTCTCCAGGTTCTCCCATTCGGCGGCCAATTCCTTGACGTACTGCCCTGATTCGGCGTCGATGACGAGCCGGTCGGCCGGCAGCAGCGAATATCCCCTGGCTCGCAGTTCTTCTCGTGCTTCGGTCTGCATTGTTGGCTCCTCCACACCGGATCTCACGCACTCCTGCTCCGCACCGAGGCTCCCACAGCGCTGCTGACGCTGAACTGACAGACCCGCCGGGTCAGAGGGGCGTCAGCAGGTCGTCACGAGCAGCGTGCTTCACTCGACCGGTATGACAGAACAATTAATGGCCTCGCCCCGGGCGGAACGACGGACGGTCCTGGAAGAAATCGTCGTGGCGGAATTCAAGACGGCGCTGCTCATGCCCGAGGACGAGGAGCTGCCGCTGGAGGACAGCTTCTTCGAGCTGGGCATGACGTCCTTGCTGCTCACCATGGTCAAGCAGCGGCTCGAGGAGCGGCTGGGGCGGGGCATCAGCAGTACGGCCCTGTTCAACCAGCCCACCGTCGAGCGGCTGACCGAGCATCTGGCCTCGGACGTCCTGGCCGACATCTTCGACGCGAAGTGAGAGGGGCGGCCGCCATGCCCGGAACGCCGGAGGAACGGAATGCACAGGAGAGGCTCGAAGCCGCGGAGGAAACGGTCCGCAGGCAGGAAAGGGAGCTCGGACAGTTCCTTTCCGAGAAGCACGAGCCGATCGCCGTCGTCGGTATCGGAATGCGCCTGCCCGGCGGCAACGATTCCCTTTCCGACCTGGATTCCTTTCTGCGGGAGGGGCGATCCGGTATCGGCCCGCTGCCGCGTGAGCGCTGGGTTCCGGAGGTGGCCGACGGGTCCGTCACCGCCGTCGCGGGCGGTTTTCTCGACCGTATCGACGAGTTCGACGCGCAGTTCTTCAACATTCCGCCCAAGGACGCTCCCTTCATCGATCCCGCGCAGCGGCTGCTGATGGAGACCGTGTGGGAGGCCCTGGAGGACGCCGGCATCGACCCGGTGGGCCTGCGGCACGGTGACGGCGGCGTCTACGTGGGCGCCTCGCCGCTGGACTTCGCCCTGGAGCTGGAGGGCCTGGCGGACGAGCAGCTCGACGGGAGCCTGACGACCGGGCTCGGCGCCTACTCCCTTTCGGGGCGGCTCTCGTACTTCCTCGGCTGGCGCGGCCCGAGCCTGACGACGGACACCGCGTGCGCGGCCTCGCTGACCGCCCTGCACCTGGCGGTCGGGGGGCTGCGGCGCCGCGAGTGCGGCATCGCGCTGTGCGCCGGGGTGAACACGCTGCACAACCCGCGTTCCTACGTGATCCTCTCGCACGCCCAGATGCTCGCCCCGGACGGGCACTGCAAGACCTTCGACGAGAGCGCGGACGGCTACGCGCGCGCCGAGGGCTGCGGGGCGCTGGTGCTCAAGCGGCTCTCCGACGCGCTGGCGGACGGGGACCGGGTGCTGGCGCTCGTCCGCGGGACCGCGATCGGGCAGGACGGCGAGAGCGCGGGACTGAGCGCGCCCAACGGCACGGCGCAGGAGGCCGTGATGCGGGCGGCGCTGGCCAACGCGCGGCTGGAGCCGGGCGACATCCAGTACGTGGAGGCGCACGGGACGGGGACCCCGCTGGGCGACCCGATCGAGATGGGGTCCGTCAACGGGGTGTTCGGGGCCTCGCACGACAAGGAGGACCCGCTGGTCATCGGCTCGCTGAAGGCCAACCTCGGGCACATGGAGCCGGCGGCCGGGCTGGGTGCGGTGATCAAGGTGATCGCGCAGATGCGCGCGGGCGCCTTCTTCCCGCACGTGTGGCGGAACCTGTCGGGGCGGATCCCGTGGGAGAACTACCCGATCACGGTGGCGGCCGAGGAGCGGCCGTGGAAGGCGCCGGTGCGCCGGGCCACCGTCAACGGCTTCGGCGTGGCCGGGGCCATCGCGGTCGCGGTGCTGGAGGAGCCCCCCGGGCCGGAGGCGGCGGCGACGGAGCACGAGGAGGCGTACGGGGACCGGGGCGAGGGGCGCGGGCACGTGTTCACGCTGTCGGCCAAGTCGCGGCCGGCGCTGCGCCTCCAGGCCGAGCGGTACGCCCGTTTCCTCGCCGAGCACCCGGACACCGGCCTCGCCGACCTGTGCCGGACCCGGGCCACGGGCCGCTCCCACTTCCGCCACCGGGCGGCGGCCGCCGTGGCGTCCACCGGCGAGCTGGCCGCGCACCTGGAGCGGTGGAGCGCGCCGGCCCGGGGCGGCGAGAAGCCCGACGCGTTCCGCAAGACGGCCTTCCTGTTCACCGGTTCCGGTTCGCAGTACGTGGGCATGGGCCGGGCCCTGTACGGCCGCTTCCCCGTGTTCACCCGGTACGTCGACGAGTGCGACGCCCTCTTCGCCCCGCTGCTGGGGCGTTCGGTGGCGGCGGTGATGTTCGGTGACGCGCCGGACGCCGAGGAGACCCTGGCCCGCACGTCCTTCACGCACGCGGCCCTGTTCACGCTGGAGTACGCCCTGGCACGGCTGTGGCTGTCGTGGGGGGTGCGGCCGAGCGTGCTCATCGGGCACAGCGTCGGCGAGATCGTCGCGGCGACGGTGGCCGGGCTGTTCACCCTCGCCGACGGCGTCGCCTTCCTCGCCGCACGCTCCCGGCTGATCGAGTCGGTGGGCACGCCCGGCTCGATGGCGGCGGTGTCGGCGCCCGTGGAGGAGGTCCGGCCGCTGCTGGAGCGGTGGCCGGAGCTGGCCGTCGCGGCGGTCAACGCCCCGCAGCAGTGCGTGGTCTCCGGCGGGACCGGGGCGCTGGCGCAGGCGGTGGAGGCGCTGCGCGCGGCGGGGTGGACGGTGACGGAGCTGCACGTGACGGCGGCGTTCCACTCGCCGCTGATGGCCGGGGTGTCGGAGCCGCTGGCCGAGGTGCTGCGGGGGATCGCCTTCCACGAGCCGCAGCTGCCGGTCGTGTCGAACCTGACCGGGCGGATCGCCGCGCCGGGCGAGATGGCGACGCCGGAGTACTGGGTGCGCCACGTCAACGAGACGGTGGAGTTCGCGGCCGGGGTGCGCACCATCGCGGAGCGCGGGCGGCACGTGTTCCTGGAGGTGGGGCCGTCCTCGGCGCTGATCTCGCTGGCCCGGCGCGGCGTACCGCAGGAGCAGCACCGCTGGCTGAGCAGCCTGCGTGCGAAGGACACCACGGGCGCGGCGCTGGACGCCGCGCTGGCGGGTGCGTACGCGGCGGGGCTGTCCGTCGACTGGGGCGCGGTGTACGCGGACGGGCCGGGGCGGCGGATCGCGCTGCCGGGCTACGCCTTCGACCGGCGCGCCTACCGGCTGCCGGCCCGGCCGGCCGGGCGGGGGGCGGCCGGCGACGGGCATCCGCTGCTGGGCCGGGAGACGTCGCAGGGCGGGCCGCAGCGGGAGTTCCGGGCGCGGATCAGCGCCGCGCAGCCGGCGTACCTCGCGGACCACACCATCGGCGGCCGGGCCTTCCTGCCCGCTTCGGCCTACCTGGAACTGCTGCTGGCGGTGCAGGACGAGGTCCACGGCGACACCGGCCGGGCGGTGGAGGACGTCCGCTTCCACGAGGCGCTGTTCCTGTCGGACCGCCCGGCGCTGCTGCTGACCCGGGTGCGGACCGCGCCGGACGGCCGGCTGGCGGTGGAGGTCTCCAGCCGGGCCGCCGACGAGCCGGAGGGTGCCGAACGGCTGCACGCCACGGCCTCCGTCGCGGCGGAGCCCGACTACGCGGGCAGCGGTCTGGCGGGCCCCGGCCGGACCCTCCTCGCGCTGACCGGGGCGCTGGACGGCGAGGAGCCCTCGCGGGTGCTGGACGCCGGGGAGGTGAAGGCCGCCTACGCCGGGGCCGGGCTGGAGTACGGGCCGCAGTTCCTGCGGGCCCGCTCGGTGACGGCGTACGGGCCGGACTTCGCGGTGACGGAGCTGTTCGGCGGGGACGTCTCGCGGGCCGAGCTGCTGCCGCCGCCGCTGCTGGACGGGGCGACGCACGCGCTGGCGGCGCTCGCCGACGACGGGCGGCGGTACGTGGCCACGAGCGTGGGCCGGCTGCGCGCCTTCAAGAAGCCGCGCGGTGCGGTGCTGCGCTCCGCGGTCCGCGTGACGCGCGCCGAGGACCCGGAGGCGGTGGATCCGGCGTTCACCCTGGACGTGCTGCTGCTGGAAGAGGACGGCCGGCCGGTGGCGGAGCTGTCCGGGATGGGCTTCACCCGGCTGCCGGACCGTCCGGTGGAGGCGGCCGCCGCGGAGCGGGCGGCGCGGCACGCGGCGTCCGCCGCGCCGGTGGACGTGGAGACGCTGGCGGCGGCCCCGGCTGCGGAGCGGCAGGAGGCGCTGGTCTCGCTGGTGCGGGCGACGGTCGCGGCGCTGCTGGCGGTCGACGACCCGGAGTACGTCGACACCCGGGCGGGCTTCCTGGAACTCGGGGTGGACTCGCTGACGGCGATCGTGCTGAAGACGCAGCTCCAGACGCGGCTGGGCGTCCCGCTGGTCTCGTCGGCGGTGTTCGACCACCCGTCGGTGGAGGAGCTGGCCGAGATGCTGTCGCGCCTGCTGGCCCGGGAGGCGGTGGCGGCGACACCGGCCCCCTGAGCAATGCCGGGCCCTACCGCCCGGCCAACCACGCCGGCCGTCCGGGCGGGCCCCACCACCCGGCGGCCGGCGGGAGTCCGCGCCCGGCAACACGGCGTGGCCGTCCCGGCGGGCACTCCCGCCCGGCCGGTCCGCCGGGCGACCGCGCCGGGCCACACCGCCCGGCCGGCACGCCGGACGACCCCACCGGACCACACCGCCCGGCCGGCCCGGCGGCCCCCGGCGGGCAACGCACGACCCCGAGCACACGAGCGACGACACGAGGGAAACCCATGGACAACCGTACGGAGGACCGGACCCTCGCCGCCCGCGCGGCGCTGCACGCCCGGACCCGGCCCGACCAGCCCGCGGTGATCTGCGAGGACCGCGCCCTGACCTACGCCGAACTGCACCGCGAGAGCAACCGGACCGCGCACGCGCTGCTGGCCGCGGGCCTGGCGGCCGGGGCGCGGGTGGGCTACCTGGGCCGGGAGTCCGAGCGCTACTACGACCTGGCGCTGGGCTGCGCGAAGGCGGGCGCGGTGCTGGTGCCGGTGAACTCGCGGCTCACGGTCGGCGAGGTCGAGCACATCCTGCGCGACTCGCAGGCCGAACTGCTCTTCGTGGAGCGGGAGTTCAGACCGCTGGTGGACAAGCTGCGGGCGGTGCTGCCGCAGCTGGCGCAGGTCGTCGAGACGGACTCCGACCGGCACGTGGCGGGTGGCTTCCTCGACTGGAAGGCCGGGCTGCCGGACACCGAACCGCCGACGGCCGGCGCGGCCGGCTTCGACGACGCGGTGGCGCAGCTGTACACGAGCGGGACGACCGGGCTGCCCAAGGGGGTGGTGCTGGCGCAGCGGACCTTCTTCACCTTCATCGCCGACACCCGCGCGGCCGGGGTGGACTGGATCGACTGGCGGCCCGAGGACCGGGGGCTGAGCTGCTTCCCGGGGCTGCACACCGCCGGCTTCGGCTGGTTCATGCACTCCTTCAACGCCGGCGCCACCACGGTGGTCATGCGCCAGTTCCTCCCCGACGAGGCGACCCGGCTGATCGAGCGGCACGCGGTCACCACCCTGTGGGCGGCGCCCGCGATGCTGCGGATGATGCTGGCCGAGCGGGGCACCACGCGCGAGACCTTCGCGACGCTGCGCAAGGTGGTCTACAGCGGTTCTCCGATCGACCGCGAGCTGCTGCTGACCTGCATCGACGTACTCGGCTGCGAGCTGGCGCAGGGCTACTCCTCGGCGGAGGCGGGCAGTTTCCTGACCGTTCTGGCGCCGCAGGACCACACCGCGGACAGCCGGGTGCTCGCCTCGGCGGGCCGGGCCGTGCCCGGCGTCGGGCTGCGGATCCTGGACGGGGAGGGTCGCGAGCTGCCCGCCGGCGAGGTGGGGCGGGTGGTGGTCAGGAGCCCGGCGCGGTTCCTGGAGTACTGGCGGCTGCCGGAGGTGACCGCCGGGGCGCTGTCCGGGGAGTCCGGCGAGTGGCTGTCGATGGGCGACATGGGCCACCTCGACGCGGACGGCTACCTGTTCCTCGCCGACCGGGTCAACGACACCATCATCGTCGCGGGCCAGAACATCTACCCCACGGAGGTCGAGAACGCCCTGCGAGCCCACCCCGCGGTCGCGGAGGTCTCCGTGTACGGGGTCCCGCACCCCGACTGGGGTGAGGCCGTACGGGCCGCGGTGGTGCTGCGCGAGGGTGCCGGGGCGACCCCGCGGGAGTTCCTGCGGTTCCTGAACGGCCGGATCGCCGGGTTCAAGATCCCCACCGGCTACGACATCGTCGGGGCGCTGCCGCGCAATCCCACCGGGAAGGTGCTGCGGCGGGTGCTGCGCGAGCGGTTCACCGGGGCCCCCGCGCCCGCGCATTCTCCCGCGCGCGCCGGCTGACCGCCGTGGACGCCGTACGGGGTCCCGGGCCGGCGGGCCCGCTGCCCGAGGTGCAGGGCGCGTCGCGGTGGCTGCATCCGGCCGACGCCGAACCGGACGCGCGGTCGCGGTTGTTCCTGCTGCACCACAGCGGGGGCGGCGCGTCGATGTACCGCGCGTGGCCGGGGCAGCTGCCCGGGTCGGTCGCCTGCCAGGCGGTGCAGCTGCCCGGGCGCCAGGAGCGGCGGCGCGAGGCCCCGTACACGCGGCTCGGTCCGCTGTCGCAGGCCCTCGCCCGGGTGGTGTCGGACGAGCTGGACGAGCGCCCCTACGCGGTGTTCGGGCACTCGATGGGGGCGCTGCTGGGCTACCGGCTGACGGTGGAGATGGAGCGGCGGGGCCTGCCCGCGCCGGCGCTCCTCGCCGTGTCGGGGTGGGCCCCGCAGGGTTTCTCGGCCCCGGCGGCACTGTCCGCGGACCCGCTGGAGGCGCTGCGGCTGCTGGGCGGGCTGCCGGAGGCGGTGGCCGGGGACGCGGAGCTGCTGGCGGCGGCGGTGCGCGCGATGGGCGCGGACGGCGCGGTGTGCGCGGACTTCTCGGACGACGGGGCGGCCGTGGGCTGTCCCGTCGTCGCCTACTCCGGGCGCGGGGACCCCCTCCTCGCGCCCGGCGCCATGCGGTCGTGGGCCGGGCGGACTCCGGAGTTCCTGGGGTGCCGGACCTTCCCCGGGGACCACTTCTACCTGAGCGCCCACGCCCGCGCCATCACGGCCGACCTGGCCCAGCTGCTGCCGCGGTACGCCGCGGGGTGCTGAGCGGGCGGCGCTCCCGGAGAACCGGAGGTATCCCGTCATGCTGCCCCGACCCAACGAACTCCTCGCGCGCTACGTCGCGTTGTGGAACGAGAAGGACGCACGGCGCAGGCGCGACCTGGTGCACGGCCTGTACGCGCCGGACTGCGTCTACGTGTTCTACCGCAAGGATCCGATCCGGGGGCACGCCGCGCTCCTGGACCAACTGGCCTACACGCACGAGGTGTACGGCCCGATGGGGTACGAGTTCCGCTCCTCGAACAACGCGACCGGCCACCACGACGTCGTCCGGTTCAACTGGGTGATGGTCTCGGCGGCCACGGGCGAGATGGAGATGTCCGGCCAGGACATCGTCGTCCTCGCCGAGGACGGTCGAATTCAAGCCGACTACCAGTTCCACGACAGGATGCCCTCGTCGTTCGTCTACAACGACGGGTACGAGCAGCACGGCGTGGCGGTACGGCACGCCCGGCCGACCCGTACCGGTGCCGGCGGCCCCTGACGTGCGGCGGACGCGGACGCGCCCCGGCCCCGCGGCACACCGGTGCCGCGGGGCCGGGCGCGTCGCGCACGGGCCGTCAGAGGGTGGCGGCCGCCATGGCGTTCGGCACGTGCTGGCGCAGGACCAGCTCCGTGGTGGCCAGGGCCATGCGGGCGGGGCCGTCCGCACCGAGCACCTCGCCGTTGGCCAGCGTTCCGCCGACGATGAGCATCAGCGTGTCGGCGAGGGCGTCGGGGTCCTCCGCGCCGGCCTGGGCGCCCCGGTCGCGGAACCAGTTGCGCAGGCCCTTGAGGTGCAGCTTCGCCTCCTGGCGGCCGGGGTGGCCGGGCTCGCGGAACTCGCTGGAGGTGTTGTAGTAGATGCAGCCGTGGAAGTCGGGTTCGCGGACGCTGGCGTGGAAGAACTCCATCAGCGCGAGGATCTGCCGGGCCGGGTCCCCGGGGTAGGGCGCGGTGACCTCTTCGGCCCGCTCCCACCACTGGGCGTCGCTCTCGCGCAGCCAGGCCGCGATCAGCTCGTCCTTGCTGGCGAACTCGCGGTAGAGCAGGCTCTTGCCCACTCCGGTCGCGTCGATCACCTGCTGCATGCCGACGGCCCGGACCCCCTGCTCACCGAAGAGTTTGGCCGAGGCCTCCAGAATCCGCCGCCTCGTGCCTGGTGCCGGTGTGCGCGCCATGTCTGAACTCCTTCCCCTCTCCCCCGCGGTTCCCAGCATACGTTTGACACAGGGGTTTGTGAGCGCTAGAAATGGACCGATCAGTCCCGGACTGATCGGTCCGTCATTCTTTCCGTAGAGCCCACCGCTGCCACTGCTTCCGACGACACTCCGATCGGAGTCTGATCATGACCGAGGCATCCCCGACCTCCCCTCCTCTCGCACGGGTGGTACCGCCCGCCCCCGCGGTCAAGAGCCTTCCCCTGCTGCTCCTGGTCGTGTGCGCGGTGCAGTTCCTCGACGCGATGGACATCGCGAGCATGGGACCGGCCCTCCCCCTGGTCCAGGCGGACCTGGGCATGTCGACCTCCGCACTCCAGTGGGTCGTCTCGGCGTACGCACTGGGCTTCGGCGGGTTCCTGCTGCTGGGCGGCCGGCTGGCCGACCTGTACAACCGCAAGAAGCTGCTGATCGGCTGGCTGGCGGTCTTCGTGGTGGCCAGCGTGCTCGGCGGCATCGCCGATGACGGCGTGGTCCTGGTCGTCGCCCGACTGCTCAAGGGCGTCAGCGCCGGCATCACCGCACCGGCCGCCATGGCGATCCTGCTCGACGCCTTCCGTGACGAGCAGTCACGCAACCGCGCCCTGGGCACGTTCCTCGCCGTGGCGTCGGCCGGTTACTCGCTCGGCCTGATCCTGGGCGGCCTGATGGCGGGCGTCTCCTGGCGGCTCGTCCTGTTCGCGCCGGCCGTGGCCGGCGTCCTGGTCGCACTGCTCGCCGCCTCGGTGGTTCCCTCGCAGCAGGAGAAGGGCAGGAGCGGCAGCCTCGACATCCTCGGCGCGGTCACGGTGACGGCGGGCGCGGTGGCCCTCGTGTACGGACTCAGCCGGGCCGCCAGTGACGGCTGGGGCGACGCGCAGACCATCGGCTCGCTCATCGCCGCCGCCGTCCTCTTCCCGCTGTTCGCCGTCGTCGAGAGCCGCCACCCGGCCCCGCTGGTGCCCCTGTCGGTCTTCCGCAAGGGCCAGCTGACCCGGTCGCTGATCGCCATGCTCTTCTTCGGCGCCTACGTCTCCTTCCAGTTCGTGCTGACCCTCTACTACCAGGAGCAGCTGGGCTGGTCCCCGCTGGAGGCCGGCCTCGCCTTCCTCCTCGGCGGCGTGCTGACCGCGGGCACCGCCCGCTACGGCGCCGCGCTGGTCACCAGGTACGGCGCGTGGCCGGTCGCGACCGGCGGCCTGGTCCTGCTGAGCATCGGCTACCTCGGCTGGGTCCTGCTGATGGGCCAGGTCGACCCGCTGGTCACCCTGTTCGCGCAGCAGCTCCTCGGCGGCCTCGGCTTCGCCGCGGTCTACCCGGCGCTGAACATCGCCGCCGTCGGCACGGCCTCGCCGGACGAGCAGGGCCTGGTCTCGGGCCTGTTCAACGCCGGCGCGCAGATCGGCAACGGCGTGGTCATCGCCATCACCGCCACGGTCTTCTCGCTCAGCTCCGGCGGGATCGCCCCGTACCGGGCCGGCCTGTGGACCGTCACCGCCATCACCCTGGGCGTCACCCTCGTGGCCCTGGCGGGCGCCGCCCGCTACCGCCAGAAGGCCGCCGCCTGACCGGAGGGCGGCGCCGCCGCGGCGGCGCCGTCCTCCCCCCGATCGGCCGTGCAGCACGTCTGGCGCACCCATTGGATCCCCCGCATCCGGCGCCGGACGTGCTGCACGGCCTTGTCGCGTTCGCCCGGCGGTACGGCACTCCGGTGAAGGCGGGGCTTCATTGACACGCTCCCACCCGACCAAGTACGGTCGGGACCGATCGGTCCACTAAAGTTCCAGAGCATGTCCAGCACACTGCTGACATTCCTTCAGGGCCGAATCGCACGCCGGCGCCAGTGCACACGACACCGTTCTCTTTCCATCTCGCGGGGAGATGTTTGTGTTGCTGTTCTCAGTCCTAGGCTCCATGGAAATAATGAAACAGAGAGTCGCCGTGAGGCTCGGCGGCGCCATGCAGCAGACGCTCCTGGCGACCCTGCTCGCGGCCGGCGGATCCCTCGTCACCGTCGACTCCCTCATCCTCGAACTGTGGGGGACCACACCCCCCAACAAGGTCGAGAACGCCCTCCAGGCGCAGGTCAGCAGGGTCCGCCGGACCCTGGCCGCGGTGGAGCCCGAGCGGGAGGGCTCCCGGGTGGTGACGAGCACCTCCGGCTACCAGTTCCTCTTCGACCGGTGGGAACTCGACGCCTACCTGTTCCTCGACACCGTGGACGCGATCCACGCGCGCTCGGGAACGGACACCCTCTCCGGCCACCGCCAGAACATCGCGGACCTTCGCGAGGGGTTGTCCCGCTGGCGGGGCCCGGTATTCGGCGGACTGGCCGGCGGGCCGATCTGCCAGACCGCCTCCACCCGCTATCTCGAGGCCCGCAATTCCGCGCTCATCCTGCTCTACGATCTGGAACTGCGCACCGGCGGCCACGAGCGGATCCTCCCGGAGCTGACCGAGCTGTACTCGCGCAACCCGAACCACGAGCAGTTCTGCATGCTGCTCATGCGCGCCCTGTACCGCTGCGGCCGGCAGCTCGACGCCCTGACGGTCTACCGCCAGTGCCGGCACAACATGATCGAGTCCCAGGGCATCGAGCCCTCCCCCGTCCTGAGCCAGTACGAGCGGGCGATCCTCACCCACGACCCGATGCTGCTCCAGGACGAGCCCTACTGGCCGGTGCCGGCCCTCGTCGCGGGCTAGCCGGGAGCCGGCGGATGGGCGAGAGCCTGCTGCTGGTGGCGCACGGCAGCCGTGACCCCCGGCACGCGCGGACGGTGGCCGCCCTCACCCGGCGGATCCGGTCGGCGCGGCCCGGACTCCCCGTCGCCACCGCCTTCCTGGACTTCGACCCGCCGTCCGTCCCGGACGGGCTGGAGCGGCTGGCCCGTCACGGCGCCCGGCGGGTGGTGGTCCAGCCGCTGCTGCTGACCCGCGCCTTCCACGCGTCGGTCGACCTGCCCGGCGCACTGCGCCGGGCGCCGGCGTCCCTCGCCGTACGGCAGGCCCGCGTCCTGGGCCCGGACCCGCTGCTGACCGCCGCGCTGGAGCGCCGGTTGCACGAGGCCGGCCTCGGCCCCGGGGAGCGTACGGCGACCGCCGTGGTGCTCGCGGCCGCGGGGACCGCCGATCCGGAGGCGGCCGCCGCGCTCGCCGGGACCGCCCGCCGGTGGCAGCGCACCGGATGGCGGGCCGTACGGCCCGCCTTCGCCTCCGGCGGGACCTTCCCCCGTACCGAGGACGTGGTGCGGATGCTGCGCGCCGAGGGCGCGGAGCGGATCGCGGTGGCCCCGTACGTCCTGGCGCCGGGGCGGCTCCCGGACCGCATCGCGGCGGGCGCGGCGGCGGCGGGGGCGGACCACCTGGGCGCCGTGCTCGGCGCCGCCCCCGAACTCGTACGGCTCGTCCTGCGCCGGTACGACGAGGCGCGGGCGGGGGCCCTGGCCCTGACGGGCTGACGCGGGTACGGGATCACGGGCGCAGACCGCGGCGGCGCAGCATCCGGCGCTCCGCCGGGGCGAAGACCAGCAGTTCGACGGCGATGCCGACCAGCAGGATCAGGACGATGGCCAGGAAGATGCGGGCCATGTCGGAGGTCTCGCGCCCCGATTCCAGCAACTGGCCGAGGCCGAGGCCCAGGTCGGGGGAGCTGGCGATGATCTCGGCGGCCATCAGGGAGCGCCAGGAGAACGCCCAGCCCTGCTTGAGGCCGGCCAGGTAGCCGGGCAGCGCGGCCGGCATGACGACGTGCCGGGCGCCGCGCAGGCCGGTGGCGCCCAGGGAGCGGCCGGCCCGCAGGAACAGCGGCGGCACCTGGTCGATGCCGGAGACGAGGCCGTTGGCGATGGAGGGGGTGGCACCGAGCAGGACGACGGCGTACATCATCGAGTTGTCCAGGCCCAGCCAGAGCACCGCCGGGGGCACCCAGGCCACCGACGGCAGGGACTGCAGGCCGGACAGGAGGGGGCCGACGGCGGCGCGTACGCACGCGACCCGGGACACGAGCAGGCCGAGCGGGGTGCCGACGGCCAGGGCGAGCAGGAAGCCCGACAGGCCGCGCCAGACGCTGGTCCAGACGACGTCGAGGAGGGTGCCCCGCAGCCACAGGTCGGCCAGGCTGTCCCACACCGCGGAGGGCGGCGGCAGCACGTGGTCGTCGGTGATGCGGGCCAGAACGAGCACCTGCCACACCGTCAGCACCAGCACAACGGCGGTGGCGGGGGGCAGGGCCTTGGCGAGGAGCACCCGGCGCAGCGGGGTGCGGGCTCCCTGGCGGGTTTCCAGGGCGTCCAGCCCGGCCAGCTCGTTGGCGGCGGTCCGGGGCCTGAGGTCAGTGCCGGCCATGGCGGCGGATCTCCCCTCGCAGGTGTTCGGTGATCTCCAGGGACAGGTCCGCGACCGCCGCGTCCTCGATGCGGCGCGGCTGGGCGAGGTCCACGGTCCACTCGCGGGCGACCCGGCCGGGGCGGGAGGAGAGGAGGACGACGCGCTGGGCGAGGCGGACGGCCTCGCGGACGTTGTGGGTGACGAAGAGGACGGATATCCCCGTCTCCTGCCAGATGCGGGTGAGTTCGCCGTGCAGGACGTCGCGGGTGATGGCGTCGAGGGCCGCGAACGGCTCGTCCATCAGCAGCAGCCGACTGTCCTGGGCGAGGGCGCGGGCCAGCGCCACGCGCTGGCGCATGCCGCCGGACAGTTCGTGGACGCGCTTGCCGTGGGCGCCGCCGAGGCGGACCAGCTCCAGCAGCCGTTCGGCCTCCGTCGTGCGGTCGGCCTTGGCCACCCCGCGCAGCCGCAGGGCGAGTTCGATGTTCTTGCCCGCGGTCAGCCACGGGAACAGGGCGTGCTCCTGGAACATCAGGGCCGGGCGGCCCTCGGCGGTGATGGTCCCGGCGGTGGGGGCGTCGAGGCCGGCCACCAGGTTGAGCAGGGTGGACTTGCCGCAGCCGGAAGCGCCGAGGAGGGTGACGAACTCGCCGGGAGCGACGTCCAGGCTGATGTCGTCCAGGACCACCTGGGGGCCGGCGGGGCCGGGGTAGGACTTCGAGACGTGCTCGATGCGGACGGCCTGCCGGTCTGTCGTGGTGCTGTTCTCCGCGTTGATGAGGGCGGTCGCCATCGCGGATCACCTCCCTCGGGCGTCGGTGCCCAGGCCCGCGGCGTCGACGGTGGGCTTGCGCAGGGAACCGAGGACCTCGTTGAGCGGCCCGAGGTCGTAGATGCCGTTCAGGTCGGGCTCCTCCAGGAGGCCGGCCGCGACCGCGTGGTCGGACTGGGTCTTCAGGGTGGCGGCGAGCGGGTCGTCGGTGACGAGGATCCCCGGCCAGGCCCCGTTGAGGACGGCGGGCTCCAGTTCCCTGCCGCTGAGGGTCTTCAGGGCGGCGTTGGCGGAGGACTTGGCCTGGTCCTGGTGGGCGTTGATCCACTCGTTGGTCTTCACGGTGCCGCGGAGCACGGCCTCCACGACGTCCCGGTGGGCCCGGAGGAACTTCTGCGAGACGACGACGTTCGTGATGACGAACGTGCCGCCGGGCCACAGGTCCCGTTCGTCCAGCAGGACGGTGCCGCCCTGGGCGACCAGTTTGGACGCGGTCGGCTCCGGCACCCAGGCGCCGTCGACGGAGCCGGAGCGGTAGGCGTCGGGGGTGATGGTGTTGGTGGTGCGGACGACGGAGACGTCCCCCTTGCCGCTGGCGGCGTCGACCTTCCAGCCGCGTGCGGAGATCCAGTCGAGGAAGGCCACGTCCTGGGTGTTGCCGAGCTGCGGGGTGGCGATCCTCTTGCCCTTGAGGTCGTCCAGGGTCTTGATCTTGTCCGGGTTCACCACGAGCCTGACGCCGCCGGAGGCCGCGCCGGAGACGATCCGCAGGTTCCGGCCCTTGGACTTCACGTAGCCGTTGACGGCGGGCGAGGGCCCGATGAAGCCGATGTCGACGGAGCCCGCGTTCAGGGCCTCGATCTCGGCCGGGCCGGCGTTGAAGGTGGTGGTCTTGAGGACGGTCCCGCCCAGCTCCCGCTGGATCAGGCCCTCCCGTACGCCGACCAGGGCGGTGGCGTGGGTCAGGTTGGGGAAGTAGCCGAGGGTCACGGAGCCGGCGGAGAGCTTCTCGCCCGCCGCGCCGACCGGGGCGGCGTCGGGGACCTCGGCGGCCCGGGACCCGTAGCCGCAGGAGGTGAGGGCGGCGACGAGGAGCAGGCCGAGGGCCGTGGTGAGGCGGGGGCGGCGCGGTGGGCGCATCGTCAGGGGGTCCGTTCGTTCTCGGTGAAGGCCTCGCCCGCCATGCCCGCGGTCAGGGTGGTGCCGTCGGAGGGGTCGATGAGGAGGAAGGACCCGGTGCGGCGCGAGTCGGCGTACGCGTCGAGCGCGAGCGGCTCCCCGGTGCGCACGACGACGCGGCCGATGTCGTTGGCCGCCAGCCGGCCGGGGTCGGGGTGCTGGGACAGGTCGTCCAGGGCCAGCCGGGAGGGGATGTCCCGGACGATCGCCTTGACCGTGCGGGTGGTGTGCTTGAGCAGGACGCGCTGACCGACCGTGAGGGGCCGGTCGGCGACGTGGCAGACGGTGGCCGTGACGTCCTGGGTGGTGGGCGGGGCGGCCCCGGCGGGGGCGATGAGGTCGCCGCGGGAGACGTCGACGTCGTCCGCCAGGCGGAGCGTGACCGACTGGGGGGCGCGGGCCGCCGCCACGGGGACGCCGAGGGCGTCGATGCCTTCGATGACCGAGGTGCGTCCGGACGGCAGGACGGTGACGGCTTCGCCGACGCGCAGGACGCCGGAGGCGATCTGGCCGGCGTAGCCGCGGTAGTCGGGGTGCTCGGCGCTCTGCGGGCGGATCACGTACTGGACGGGGAAGCGGGCGGGGGCGGCGGTCGGCCCGTCGCCGACGGGGACGGTCTCCAGGTGCTCCAGGACGGTGGGGCCGCCGTACCAGTCCATGTGCGCGGAGGGCTCGACCACGTTGTCGCCGGCCAGGGCGGAGAGGGGGATGGCGGCGCTGTTCCGGAGGCCGAGGTCCGCGGCGTAGGCGGTGAACTCGGCGGTGATGGCGGCGAAGACGGCTTCGTCGTAGCCGACGAGGTCCATCTTGTTGACGGCGAGGACGACGTGGGGGACGCGCAGGAGGGCGGCGACGGCGGCGTGGCGGCGGGTCTGCTCGATGACGCCGTTGCGGGCGTCGACGAGGACCACGGCCAGGTCGGCGGTGGAGGCGCCGGTGACCATGTTGCGGGTGTACTGCACGTGCCCGGGGGTGTCCGCGAGGATGAACCGGCGCCGCGCGGTCGCGAAGTAGCGGTAGGCGACGTCGATGGTGATGCCCTGCTCGCGCTCGGCGCGCAGGCCGTCGGTGAGCAGCGCGAGGTCCGGGGCCTCCTGGCCGCGGTCGGCGGAGACCCGCTCCACGGCCTCCATCTGGTCGGTCAGGACCGACTTGGAGTCGTGCAGCAAGCGGCCCACCAGGGTGGACTTGCCGTCGTCCACGGAACCCGCGGTGGCGAAGCGCAGCAGCGTGGTGGTGCTGAGCTGCTCGGTGGTGGTCGTCA